>CACYDC010000167.1 GCA_902773025.1 uncultured Ruminococcus sp. | reverse complement strand
GCTGTAAACTCAGCACCGCGGGAGCAACATATTTACGCTTATTTGCAGCGAACGAAGTGAGCGGAATCGCGAATGGACTGCCCGGGCACCGGGCCGGAAAATCTTGTAATTTTGTGTCAGACGTGGTAATATGATAACAGAAAATCATACACTGATAATAGGAGTGATATTGATATTATGGTATATTGCCCAACCTGCGGTGCCGAAATGATCTTCGATACCGTGTCCCAGATGATGGTATGCAATTATTGTAAAAACAGCTTTGATCCGGAAAAATTGAATGACAATACTTCCGGTGACGCATTGACCCGTTCATACTACGACAGCTATGCTTATATCTGCCCTTCATGCGGCGCAGAAATCAATACAACAGATAAAAATGATGCTGTCGGTTTCTGCCCGTATTGCAAAGGCTCTTCAATGATCTTCGATAAGCTTCGCCGTGAATGGACTCCGAAAGGAATTATACCCTTCAAGATCACAAAAGAACAATGCAAACAACTCTACTGCGCCGAAGTAAAAAAACATTTTTTTGTTTCCCGTAAATATATGGACCCTGAGCTGATCGAAGAATTCAAAGGTATATATATGCCCTACTGCCGCTTTAAAGGCATTGTGGACGGAACAGTATCTCTGAGAGCAAAAAGCAAGGAAACAGACATCGGCAATTACGACTACAGAACCGATAACTACGATCTTAAAGGCGATGCACACTATATAATCACTGAAACTATTGCGCACGATGCTTCTGCCGCTTTTGACGATCATATCAGCGAAAGACTCGGGGTATTTGACGAAAAAGAAATGAAAAGCTTTAATCCCGCTTATCTCAGCGGCTTTTATGCAGAAAGCGGCAACTCCGATATGAACGAATATGCCGCTGTGGTCCATGATGAAATGATGCCCTATGTACGCAATGAACTGAAAAATGCGCCGCCTATGAAAGCATCCTCCGAAGCAATGAAACTGACAATATACTCCGATCATGAAGAGAACTTGGTAAATATGCGTGTGGAAGCCTCCGAAAGAAGATTGTTCCCTGTATGGTTCATGAGCTACCGAAGAGGGAAAAAAATTACATATGCCGCTGTTAACGGTCAGACCGGTAAGGTCGCCGCTGATCTTCCGCTCAGCCCTGTTAAAATACTGCTCACCGCATTGGTGCTTTCAACAGTCATTTTCGGATTTCTTATGGTTTTCATGCAGTGTCTGCCTACGATTCCCGCTTCGGCTACACTCGGCGTATGTACTATGCTCGGCTTTGCCGGAATGTATGTATTACAGCACTACTATATCAGAACTGTCGGCTCGGCGCTGCATCAGAGCGATATGAAAAAAAAGCTATCCTTCGGGGCAATATTTCAATGTTTTGTCGCTGTTGTGGCTATAATACTCATTACTACCGATGGCACTTATGAACGCTACCGGGCTACAACAGGAATGATGCTGGGTTATATATCTGTGGGCATTCTGTTATTCCTTTTTCTGCTGCCGCAGACTTTACAAACAGCTAAAATCAGAAAAATCAAACTGACAAGGATTTCCATGCAGTCAAACGGCATACTTGTCGAAGCAAAAAAATTCAACCGTATCAATACGCTTATGCGCGCTGTGACATTTCTTACACTTATAAGCTTTATCCCCGTTATCGTAAGCGATAACAAACCCAATAGCTTTTATTACGGATTAGCCGTTATCGCCGCAGCCGAGCTTTTCGCCCTGACACTTCTGAATATTATGTTCCAGAGCAATGTTGCTAAACGAAGATTGCCGCAGTTCAACAAGAAAGGAGCAGCGTATGACCAGATCTGAATTTATAAAACCGATCACGTGCATATTATGCGTAATAATTATGCTGCTGTCCTTTCCTGTGTATGCCAGTGCAGCCGAGGAAACAGCTTATCAGAATACCGAAACAAAATTCCAGGTCGTAATTATGGACGATCTAGATCTTCTGACAGATGATGAAGAAAGAAAGCTTGCAGATGATATGAAACCGCTGACAGTCTATGGTAATATTGCATTCTGGACCACTGATGAATATACATTCAATGAAATAGATCAGGCTCGTCAGATGCGCAAGGAGCTGTTTGGTTTTGACAGCGGATGTATCTTTGTAATTAATATGAAGGTACGCAAGCTTACTATTCAATCCTTCGGTACGATAAACGAATCTGTCACTGACTCGCTCGCACGTTCTATCACAAGCAATGTCAGCAGATATGCAACTAACAGGGATTACTATACATGCTCGAAAAATGCATTTTCTCAGATATTGGCCGTTTGTGAAAAACAACACATCAGCGAACCGCTTAAAATCAGCGGCTATGTCGTTATTTCAATTATGCTTGGACTTATTATCGCGATAGCCGTTGCCTTCTCGAAAAAGCATAATCCGCTGCTCGAGGCATGTCTTTCAGAAAATGAAATGCCATACGCAGCAGAGGGCGGCTTCTCGGGGCCGGTCACTCCATGTTTTGTCGGTTCTACAACGGTTCACCGTCCACCTTCATCTTCAGGCGGTTCCGTCGGAGGATGTTCAAGCTGTTCGAGCTGTTCAAGCTGCGGAGGCGGCGGCTGCGGCAGCGGCGGCAGTTCTTCATTTTGATCATGGATACATTCTGTTACAAAGATTTTACACTGCAATGGCATATTACGCACCGCTGCAACCTGCGCTGCAAGCATTGCTACCAGGAGGACTACAGCGCGTTTGAAGGTTTTGATAACGCGCTGAATATCCTTAACCAATACTGTGAACTGCTTAAAGCCTACGGCTGCATAGGACGGCTGAATATCACAGGAGGAGAACCGTTGACACATCCTCATTTATTTGACTTGCTTCGCGCGGCGCGTTCGCATGGTATCAGAACCGGAGTACTGACAAACGGTACTCTTATAGGGTCATGGGAGGCGCGTAAACTGAAAGCCTGCGGTGTGGACTATGTTCAGATAAGTCTTGACGGTATGGAAAAAGTTCACGACGCTATCCGCGGAAAGGGCAGCTTTGAAAAAGCAGTAAATGGAATTTATGCCCTTCGTTCACAGGGTATCTTTACAAGTGTTTCATTTACGGCACAAAACAGTAATTTCCGCGAGTTGAAAAAATTGGCTTCATTTTGTAATGATATCGGAGCAGATAAGCTCTGGTTCGACAGAGTTATAATTCCGGCTGCCGAGGACAGCGGGAATCTCACGCTTTCATCTGACACATTTAGCAAGCTTTGCCGTACTGCTGCGCATCTCAACAAAAGGGGGCGTGTATTCTGCGGCAGGGCATTACAGTTCATACCATGCAAAAACAAGCTTATCTACCATTGCTCAGCGGGAGAAAACCTTCTGGTAGTCCTCGCAAACGGAGATGTTATGCCGTGCAGACGGCTGCTTATAATTATCGGCAATATCAAAGATAACCACCTGCTGACTTTACACAGGGACAGTCCGGTTATGAATAAATTAAGATCAGTAGGTATTCCCGAGGGCTGCATGAAGTGTACCTATGCATCGATGTGCCGCGGCGGTTCAAAATGTGCTGCCTATGCCAGAACAGGCAGATTTGATATTCCCGATCCCGACTGCTGTCTGTCCGAAAAATAATACGTAATACTATTCTCAAATAAATAATAGACAATTTTAATATAAAGCACATTTGGCTTTTGCAGAGCAAAAGCTTTAAATTGTAGTGTAGCAGGCACTCCGCCGCGAACACGACACCGGCGGCACGCCGGCCGGCACAAAGGAATCCCTTTACACCGGCACGAAAAAATTCCGGAGAACATCATCAGTCAGCTGAACAATACATATCATTTTTTATTTTGCCGAGCGCAGTCTTTTCCAGTCTTGAAACCTGCGCCTGACTTATTCCTATTTCATTTGCTACCTCCATCTGAGTTTTCCCTCGGAGATATCTCATCGTGAGTATGCGTTTTTCCCTGTCGCACAGCTTTTTCACGGCATCCTTGAGTGCGATATGCTCAAGCCAGCGTTTATCATCATTATCATCACCAAGCGTATCCATGATATAGACCGTATCGGTATCATCCGAATACACCGGTTCATATATTGAAACCGGATCGACCACAGATTCAAGCGCTATAACTATACTTTCCTCAGGAAGCTGTAATCTTTCGGCTATTTGTGATACCGTCGGTTCTCTTCCCGTTTCCGAGGTAAGCAGTTCCTTTATCTGCATTGCTCTGTATGCAGTATCCTTTATTGATCTGCTGACTCTCATCGGACTATAATCTCTGAGATAACGTCTTACCTCGCCTATTATCATTGGTACTCCATAGGTTGAGAATCTTACATCCTTTTCACAATTAAAATTATCTATTGCTTTGATAAGACCGATACAACCGACCTGAAACAGATCATCCGGATTTTCGCCGCGTCCCGAAAAACGCTGTATCACACTCAGAACAAGCCTTATATTACCATTGATCATTTCCTCACGGGCAATCTCAGCCTCCGCCGGAGATCCATTTTTTATAATACAGAGAAGCTCCTGTTTTCTTTCCTCAGAGATCACCTTAATTCTTGAAGTATTTACACCGCATATTTCAACCTTATTATATAACAAGCCCATACCTCCTTACGGTTTAAGTATGGGCCTTATTTTTTTACTTATACAAAAAGCAGCCGGCGAACGAACACCGACTGCTCCTGATATCAGCTTTTCTGCAATTATTCAGCTGCAGGTGCGCCAACAGGACAAACCTCTGCGCATGAACCGCAGTCCAGGCAAGCCTCAGCATTGATCTCATACTTGCCGTCGCCCTCAGCTATAGCGCCAACCGGACACTCGCCTGCGCATGCTCCGCAAGAAATGCAATCATCAGAAATCTTGTATGCCATAAATAAGCCTCCTTTGCTTTTTTTATTTCTTTCATTATAACACGTTTTTCTAAAATTGCAACACTTTTTTCTCCCTGCCGGCGTGCCTCCGCAGTCGTGTTTGTTGGGACTCTGTCCCAAACCCTGCCGGGGGAAACCTTTTTTAAAAAAAAGGTTATCCCCCGGACCGCTTTCCAAAAAAACTTGTGTTAATTTTATTATAGGAACTTGTTATGCGTTGTTACATGATCATAATACTTTGGTTAGTGTTGTAACGTGAATGTAACGTAATTACGCTGTTAACTAAGAACCGCGGGAACAATTCTCAAACGCTTATCACGCAGTGAGCATAGCGAACGGAATCGCGGACACGACACCGGCGGCACGCCGGCTGACCAAAAAATACCTTTTATTTACCGCTGTTTTTTAAAAAACGTATCATGCTCATTGCAGCTGCAGCTCCTTCCGAAACTGCTTTTGAAACCTGTAAAAGACCGCCCGTACAATCTCCTGCTGCATATAATCCCGGAATATTCGTTTCCATTGATTGACCGACATATATCTTTTTTTCATCTGCAGCAGCTCCGATTTTTCTGGCAATTTCTGTACTTCCTGCTGTTCCGACAGCTATAAACACTCCTGATGCCTCAAGCCGGCTGTTGTCCTCAAATAATACTGACTCTACCCTGCTGTTTCCTGCAACAGCTGTTATCTTTTTGTCAATGCATTTAATATTTCCCGGAAGCTCCGCTTTCAGAGAATTTCCGTTTGTAAGTATAGTAACATCAGATGATGTCGACGAAAGCGTCACAGCCTCGTGCACAGCATACTCTCCGTCACCTATGACAGCGACAGATTTTCCTCTGTAGAAAAATGCGTCACATACAGCACAATAGCTTACTCCTTTTCCTTCAAATTCTTTTACCCCTTCAATATCAGGTTTTTTTCTTGCCGCTCCTGTAGCGATCAATACAGAATCATATGTTTCTTTTCCTATCGTCGTTTCTGCTTCAAAGCGTAAATCAGAAGTAAGGTTCAGCTCAAGAAGCTCTGCTTCAATTATTTTTACTCCGAGCCGCTTTGCTCCTGCCTTTCCGTTTTCAAGAAGCTCTGCGCCCGATACCGGTTCTGCAAATCCAAAATAATTCTCTATTTTTTCAGCCTTTTCGAGTGAGCTTATTCCATTTGATACTACTGTCACACTTGCAATACCACTCCTTGCAAGATAAAGCGATGCCGATATCCCGGCGGGTCCTGCTCCTATGATCAATGCCTTTTTCATATAATTTCCCCTTCCATAAATAGTTTTCAGCTGATTTTTTATTTATATAGCTATCGACAGAAAACAAATAATTTTTTATCAATGCTCTCTGCTTATTTATTATACCTTTTTTCCGGGGAAAATTTAAGTGAGTATGTCACTTATTATAAAAATAACACTATTTTTTTTAATGTTTTATCTAAATGACAGAAGTTTGCCCCAAAGCCTTTAGAAAGAATTGGTTGTTGGATTCGATTCACAAAAACAAGTTGACAAAAAATATTATTAAGTTTATAATGTAATATGTGTGTAGGGCGGGATGCTTTATCGGCACTCACCTTATTTTTTTATGCATTGCTAATATACTTCATTTTTTTAAATAAAAAGGGGAATCAGGAATGGAAGCAAAAAATGTCGATACTCAGGGTATTAAATTGGATTTTGGAAAACTTTTGGATATCGTCAGAAAAAATATTGTTACTATCATTTTGTCTGTAGTTATTCTTGCAGTCGGTTTTTATGTTTATTCAAAGTTTTTTATTCCTAAACAATATGAGGCAAGTGCTACATTGATCGTCAATAACCTTCCCGATGAAACTAACGTTGTAAATAATTCAGAAATAACTGCCGCGCAGAATCTTGCTAAGTTCTATTCAATAATTATCAAATCAGATAATGTACTTGATACCGTTATAAAAAATCTTGGCCTGAATACAAAGCCCGAAACGCTGAAATCCTCAATTGATGTTTCAACTGTAAATTCCACACAAATCATCAGTATTTCTATGCGTCATACTAAATCATCCTACGCAAAAGAAGTCGTTGCAGAAATACTCAATGTTGCTCCTGATGTTATTAAGAAGGAAGTTAAAGTAGGTTCGGTAAAGGTTGTAAGTAAATCCAGAATTTCAAACGGCGGTGCTCCTGTCAGCCCTAACAGTTTTCGTAACGGTATGATAGGCGGTCTTATCGGACTTGTTTTATCGCTTGCATTTGTATTCGTAAGAGAACTTTCAAATAACACCTTCAAGACTGAGGATGATATCGCACAGTCACTTGGTATACCGCTTCTCGGTATCATTCCTTCGGTAGACACAAAGGAATTCAATAAGAATGTTTAGTATAAACACCCGAAAGGAAAAGCCTGTAGTCAAAAGTCTTTGCAGTATAGCAGACTGATGGACGGCGCTGTTTTTGCAGTAAAACACAATTTTAATGCAAAATGGTATGGTTATTAAAGCAAAGAATGATCTCGTATCTGCGGGTTTTAATATCCTCGGCGCTATACAGTACATGCAGTACAAATAACAGCAGCTCATATTCAAAATATTCAAGATATAACTACTACGAGTATTATTCAACTGATACAAATCATAAAGGAAACAGGAATTAATTATGCTTGATCTACATTGTCATATATTACCCGGAATAGACGACGGGGCAAAGAATCTTGAGGTTTCTCTTGAACTTCTTGCAGAAGAAAAGAAGCAGGGCATACAGGCTATAACTTTCACACCGCATTTTCATCCCAACAGGATAGAACTCGATGAATTCTTAGCGGCAAGACAGCATAGCTACAATAAGCTCATGGAAGCGCCGGGTGTGTCTGACCTGGGAATAAAATTCAAGATAGGCGCAGAGATATTTTTCTCAACAAAGCTGAACGAACTGGATCTTGACCAGTTATGCTATACAGATACAAATTATGTGCTGATCGAATTACCTACAGACGAAAAGCCTTATGGCTTGACGCATACTCTTATAGATATCATTAACAGAGGTTATCAGCCGATATTGGCTCATGTTGAGCGTTATCCGTATTTCACCTCCGACCCGACAAGGCTGTATGATCTGATTGAAAAGGGCTGTATTGCGCAGATAAACAGCGGCGCTATTCTCGAAGGAAATAAGATCGTAATGAAATACATAAAATGGGGAATGGCGCAGCTTATCAGCAGTGATGCTCATAACATGAAAAAGCGCAAACCAAATCTTAAGGATGCCTATGCGCTTGTAAAGAGGAAATTCGGAGAGGATTACGTTGACTGGTTTGAAAAGAACGCAAGAGATGTATTCAAAGGCAGATATGTTGATATGCCTGATCCGAAAAGACCGAAAAAGATACTGGGCATGTGGTTATGATCTTTAGTATAGCCGAATGGAATTAGAAGGAGAGATTGAATTGCAGTATAAAAAGAAACCTTTTTATTCTTTTATAAAAAGGGCATTTGATCTGATCGTATCGTTAATATTTCTTATCGTATTTTCAGAATTATATCTTATATTAGCAATTATTATCGCAGTATCTGACGGTAAAGGCAAGCCCTTTTTTGTACAGGAGAGGGTCGGCATGAACGGCAAGCATTTCAGGCTGTATAAGTTCAGGACTATGTGTGTGGACGCCGAAGCAAAAAAGGAAGAGCTTATGAAATTTAACGAAGCAGACGGTCCTGCATTCAAGATGAAGGATGATCCCAGAATAACACCGATCGGAAAATTTCTCAGAGCAACCAATCTTGATGAATTGCCTCAGATGCTGAATATTCTTTTCGGACAGATGTCGTTTGTAGGGCCAAGACCCCCACTGCCAAATGAGGTCGAGCAGTACAGTGAAAGCGATAAGCTCAGACTTCTCGTAAAGCCGGGGCTAACCTGTTATTGGCAGGCAAGCAGAAACCGCAATGACATCTCATTTGCTGACTGGATGGCAATGGACAGAAAGTATATTGAAGACAGAAGCATATGGGTTGATCTCAAGCTTATTTTCAAAACAATTGGCGTAGTGCTCAAGCACCGTGACGGAAGATAATAAAACAGTACAGATATCAACAGACACAGTTTAGTGTCTGTTTTTTTTTCGTAAAACAAAACCTGAACAGGCTATCGTCCGTTCAGGCTTTGCTATTTTCTACTCGAGTATTCGTTTGTGCTTTATCTTTTTTGTGTGGGCCTTTGCAGTGGCAAAAGCCTTAAATGATGATGTGGCAGGGACCCCCGGGCGGCGTGCCTCCGCTGTCGTGTCCACGTAGCCGCTCACTACGTTAGCTGCAAGTACGCTTATCTGTGTTACTTACTCCCGCGGTATTAAAATATAGCATGATAAACTTTTAGTCACGAAATGCGAAGTGCTGATAAATAAAAAACAAGAAAATCGATTTTAAATTTTGTTCCCTTTTGTTTCCAACTTAATGAAATTAACACAAGTTTTTTAGGAAAGAGGTCTGGAGGATAACCCTTTTTTTTAAAAAAGGGTTTCCTCCAGCGGGGTTTGGGGCAGAGCCCCAACAAAGAGACAGCATTAAAAAGGTCAGGAATTAAATGACATTTGTCCGTCGGAATCAATATTCTTGTCAACAGCGGCCTTTACGAATTCACGGAAAAGCGGATGCGCATGATTGGGACGGCTCTTGAATTCCGGGTGATACTGCACGCCAATGTAAAAACGATGCGAGGGTATCTCCACAGCCTCTACAAGAAGTCCGTTTGGTGAGGTTCCGGTAAAGATCATGCCGCTTTCCTCAAATACAGAACGGAATTCATTATTGAATTCGTAACGGTGACGATGACGTTCGGCAATTTCTGCTTTGCCGTAAGCGCGTTCCATTATGGTGTTTTTACGTATTTTGCACGGATATGCGCCAAGACGCATCGTTCCGCCCATATCTACGATACCCTTCTGATCCGGCATAAGATCAATTACCTTGTGCCTGCTGTCAGGCTCGAATTCACCCGAATGCGCATCGTTAAAGCCAAGCACATTTCTTGCAAATTCAATTACCGCAGTCTGCATTCCAAGGCATATGCCAAGGTAGGGGATATCATTTTCTCTCGCATATTTTGCGGCAATGATCTTACCCTCAACACCTCTGTTTCCGAATCCTCCCGGTACGAGTATGCCGTCTACATCACTGAGATATTCATCGGCAGTGTATTCTGTGATAAGCTCTGTGTCTACCCATTTGATATCGATAAATGACTTGTTTTCATAACCGGCATGGCGAAGCGCCTCGGCAACCGATAAATATGCATCGTGAAGCTGTACATATTTTCCGCATAATGCAATTTTGACTGTCTTATCTCTTGCGGATATTCTGTCAAGCATTTCCTGCCAGTCGCTCATGTCGGGCTTCGGCGCGTCAATATGAAGTTCACGGCACACTATATCACTGAAATTAGCCTTTTCAAGCATGATAGGAGCATTATACAGCACCGGAATAGTCATATTCTCTATAACACAGTCATCCTTGACATGACAGAACATTGCAATTTTCTTGAAAATACTTTTGTCCTCGATCGGCTCGTCGCAGCGGAGCACCATAATATCAGGATTTATTCCAAGTGAACGCAGTTCCTTTGCGCTGTGCTGAGCCGGCTTTGATTTATGCTCCTGACTTGCATTAAGATAAGGAACAAGGCATACATGCACGAATAAGCTGTTTTCCTGTCCGACCTCTACGCTTACCTGACGTATAGCTTCAAGGAAAGGTTGGCTTTCGATGTCGCCTACTGTGCCTCCGATCTCAGTAATGACTACATCTGCGTCGCTGTCTTTGCCGACTGCGTATATGAATGATTTTATCTCATTGGTTATGTGGGGAATTACCTGAACAGTCTGTCCGAGGTAATCTCCCTTTCTTTCTTTATCGAGAACGTTGGAATATACTTTTCCGGTAGTAAGATTGGAGAATTTATTCAGGTTTTCGTCAATAAAGCGTTCATAGTGTCCGAGATCAAGATCGGTTTCCGCGCCGTCCTCGGTCACATATACTTCGCCGTGCTGATACGGACTCATTGTACCCGGATCAACATTGATATATGGGTCAAGCTTCTGCGCAGCTACCTTAAGGCCTCTTGCCTTCAGCAGTCTGCCGAGTGAAGCTGCGGTTATACCCTTTCCAAGACCGGAAACGACTCCGCCTGTGACGAATATATATTTCGTTGTCATAACTCTATTTCTCCTTCAAATACTGTTTCTGCCACACCTGTCAGGTAAACTGATTCATCGGTGTAAACAATTTCCAGATTTCCACCCTTAAGCTTGACGGTTATCGGTTCTCCCTTTTTGCACAGTCCGTTTTCTACTGCTGCTACCGCTACGGCGCAGGCGCCTGTACCGCAGGCCCAGGTTTCACCAGTGCCTCTTTCCCAAACGCGCATTTCTATCGTTTTTGAATCAATTACCTTGACAAATTCCGCATTTACTCTTTCGGGGAACAGCTCGCTGTTTTCAAAGAGCGGTCCTACAGTTTCAAGGTCGATTTTCTCAACATTATTGCAGAATACCACAGCGTGCGGATTACCCATTGATACACAAGTAATATTATAATCGTTTCCGCCGATATTCACGGGTTCGTTTATTACCCTGGGCTTATTGACTGCTACAGGGATCAGTGAGCTGTTAAGCTCTGCCTTGCCCATATCTACACGGAATACATCGTTTTCACCGTCATGTCTGTAAACATTAAGTGTTTTGATACCGCTGAGAGTTTCGATGGTGATCTTATTTTTATTTACCATATTATGGTCGCAAAGGTATTTTGCAATACAGCGTATACCATTACCGCACATTTTACCCTCAGAACCGTCTGCATTATACATTTTCATCTTAGCGTCAGCAACATCGGACGGGCATATAAGAATAACTCCGTCGCCGCCGATACCGTAATGTCTGTCGCTGAATCTTACTGCAAGACCCTCGGGGTTGTTGATATGCTGATCGAAGCAGTTAAAATAGATATAGTCATTACCCGTGCCCTGCATTTTAGTAAATTTCAGGCGAATCTTTTCCGTTCTCATATCGTTGATATCTACAAGTTCGGTGCTGTACTCGCTGTAGCGGCTCTTGAGAGAGTCTGCAAGGGCATTGGCAGTATCGATAGATGTCAGACAGGGGATATTTCTTTCAACAGTTTTTCTTCTTATCTTAACGCTGTCGCGTGTCGGTATACGACCCTTTGATGAGGTGGAAATAACGTAATTGATCTTTCCGCTTTCAATAAGCGTAAGAGTATTTTCCTTATCGCTTTCGTGTATTTTATCTACTTCGATAACATCCAGACCATAATCTCTTATAGTTCTTGCAGTACCCTTTGTTGCATAAAGTGTAAATCCGAGTTCGTTGTATTTTTTTGCAACTGCGCCTATTTCATTCTTATCGGGGTTACGGACTGTGATAAACACGCCGCCATGCTTTTTCATTTTGTATCCGGCAGCGATAAGACCCTTGTATAAAGCTTCCTCAAGAGTATTTGCGATACCGAGTACCTCGCCTGTGGATTTCATTTCAGGACCGAGCTGGTTATCAACATTGATAAGCTTTTCAAAAGAGAATACAGGAACCTTTACAGCAACATATGGTGAACGCTTATAAAGACCCGTACCATAGCCCATATCCGCAAGCTTTTCACCGAGCATAGCTCTTGTTGCAAGGTCGACCATAGGAACGCCTGTAACCTTGCTTATATACGGAATCGTTCTTGAAGAACGGGGATTTACCTCTATTACGTAAAGCTTATTCTCATAGATAAGATACTGAATATTTACAAGGCCCTTTGTTTTCAGTGAAACTGCAAGGTTTTTGGATGTAGTTATAATATTCTGAGTCATCTCATCGCTGATATTCCATGCAGGATAAACAGCTATTGAGTCACCGGAGTGAATACCTGCGCGTTCTACATGCTGCATGATACCGGGGATAAGTATCTCTTCTCCGTCACAGATAGCATCGACCTCAAGCTCGGTGCCGGAAAGATATTTGTCTATAAGTATGGGGTTTTCAATATTCTGAGCAAGGATAATTGCCATATATTCCTTGATATCGGCTTCGTTGAAGGCGATTATCATATTCTGACCGCCGAGAACATATGACGGACGCATAAGTACGGGGTAACCAATCTTCTCAGCCACTTCAAGAGCTTCTTCCGTTGTCATTACGGTAAAGCCTTCAGGACGTTTTACATGATGAAGCTCAAGAAGCTCATCAAAGCGTTCCCTGTCCTCTGCCATATCAATGCTGTCGGCAGAAGTACCGAGGATATTGACTCCGTTTTCACTTAGATATTTTGTAAGCTTTATAGCAGTCTGTCCGCCGAAGGCAACAACAACACCGTAAGGCTTTTCAGTCTTGATAATACCCATTACATCCTCATTGGTAAGGGGTTCAAAATAAAGTCTGTCCGCCGTGTCAAAGTCGGTAGAAACGGTTTCGGGGTTATTATTTACGATAACGACGTCATAACCTGCTTTTTTAAGCGCCCATACGCAGTGTACCGACGCATAGTCGAATTCGATACCCTGACCTATACGTATCGGGCCTGAGCCGAATACAATGATTGTTTGTCTGTCGGAATTCTTTTCCTTTATAAAAGCGTCTGCCTCATTATCCTTATCGAAGGTAGAATAGAAATATGGGGTTTCAGCCTTGAATTCAGCAGCGCAGGTATCAACCATTTTATATACGGGAACCATCGGATTGCTTACCTTTTTACCCGTGAGTTTTTCTATGGTTCTGTCAAGAAAACCGAGAAGCTTTGCTTTTCTGTAAAGCTCATCGGAAAGCTCGCCTTTGGCAAGCTCATCCTCACATCTGACGAGGTTAAGAAGTTTTTCAAGGAACCATTCGTCTATCATAGTAACAGAATGGATCTCATCCACGGTAATACCTCTGCGGAGCGCTTCGTAAACGCAGAATGAACGTTCATCATCGCATACGCTCAGCTTAGCCCTGATATCCTCATCGGACATTTCCCTGAATTTGGGTGAGGACATAGTATCATGAGATATTTCTGCGCCTCTGACAGCCTTCATAATAGCCTGCTCAAAGGTGGGAGCGATAGACATGACCTCACCGGTCGCTTTCATCTGAGTACCGAGTGTGCGTTTTGCATAGACGAAT
>CACYDC010000166.1 GCA_902773025.1 uncultured Ruminococcus sp. | reverse complement strand
GTGGTTTAATATCAGCCGGCTGCAATCAGCATAGCTTTTTATCATTTATTTACAGCTTTGCTTTCAACAAGCAAAGACATCCCCTGCCATATACCTGCCATATATTCGTGAGTAATTTTATAATCAGAAAGCTTTCAACTCTTGACAAGAAGAAAGAAAAATAGGATAATTATCTATATGTATTTTAGGAGGTTGTTAAGTATGAATGCAGTTATAACTGTTCTGGGAAAAGATAATGTTGGTATCCTTGCAAAGGTATCCAACGAATGCGCAAAGGTCGGCGTAAATATCATAGAAGTAACACAATCTGTACTTCAGGGAATGTTTGCGATGATAATGTTTGTTGAAATAACTGACTGTACCGTCCCTTTTTCAGAATTGGTCGATAATCTTACGGCCAAGGGTGAGGAAATGGGCGTAAAGGTACATGTAATGCATGAGGATATTTTTAATGCAATGCATAAGATCTGAACAAATAATTACAGCGGTACTGCCGCTGCCGAAAGGAATAAATGTAAATGATCAATTCACATGATATACTGGAAACAATAAATATGATCGATAATGAAAACCTTGATGTCAGAACTATTACAATGGGTATTTCACTTCTCGATTGTATAGATGACGATATCGACAAGGCCTGCGCTAAGGTTTATGACAAGATATGCCGGTATGCAAAGGATCTCGTTAAAACAGGCGAGGATATCAGCAAGGATTACGGTATTCCGATAATACATAAGAGAATATCAGTTACTCCTGCAGCAATGCTTGCGGCAGCCTGCCCGACAAAAAGCCCCGTGAAATTTGCGCAAATCCTTGACAAGGCAGCTTCTGAGGTGGGCGTTAACTTTGTAGGAGGATACAGCGCTCTTGTACATAAGGGCTTTGCTCAGGGCGATTATGCGCTTATAGAAAGTATTCCAGAGGCTCTGTCTGTAACAGAAAGAGTATGCTCGTCAGTAAACATAGGCAGTACCAAGGCCGGTATCAATATGGATGCAGTGGCAAAAATGGGCCATGTTATACGCCGCAGCGCTGAGCTGACGGCTGACCGTGATTGTATCGGCGCTGCAAAGCTGGTAGTATTCTGCAATGCGCCGGAGGATAATCCTTTTATGGCGGGCGCATTCCATGGTCCCGGAGAACCTGACTGCGTTATAAATGTCGGCGTATCAGGTCCCGGTGTGGTAAGAGCCGCGCTTGCAAAGGCCGGTGACTGTAATATAACTGATGTTGCAGATATCGTTAAAAAGACAGCATTTAAAATAACAAGAGCCGGTATGCTTGTCGCAAAGGAAGCATCAAAAAGGCTGAGCGTTCCTTTCGGAATTGTAGATCTTTCTCTTGCGCCTACTCCGGCGATCGGTGATTCTGTTGCTCATATATTAGAGGAAATGGGTCTTGAGCAATGCGGCGCTCACGGTACTACCGCTTGCCTTGCGCTTCTCAATGATGCGGTGAAAAAAGGCGGAGTTATGGCTTCTTCTCATGTAGGCGGTCTTTCGGGCGCTTTCATTCCGGTTACAGAGGATGCCGGCATGATAGACGCAGCAAGAAACAAAACTCTTACTCTGACAAAGCTTGAGGCTATGACAGCTGTTTGTTCGGTAGGTTTGGATATGATAGCAATTCCCGGCGATACACCGGCTGATATTATTTCCGGAATTATTGCGGATGAAGCAGCGATCGGTATGGTCAATTCCAAGACTACAGCAGTCAGGCTGATACCTGCGATCGGCAAATCAGCAGGCGAGGAACTGAATTTCGGCGGTCTGCTCGGCAACGGTCCGATAATGGATGTCAACCCTAAATCTCCGGCAAGATTTATCTCAAGAGGCGGTAGGATACCTGCTCCGATGCAGAGCCTGAAGAACTGATGTATTTTGATATATTTTTAACATATAAACCGTTTTGTCGCTTGAAAAATACAGGCATCAGTAGTATAATGTATAGCGATATCGGGTGTAGAAAGAATGAATGATTTCTTTTCTATACCCATGATATATTTTAATGCCGCGCGGACTCTTCATGTTTTGTACGGCATATGAACTACCGGGAGGTGTATAGCTTTGGAGGATATGATCTCTAAGATCATTGATATGGATAAAAAGGCTCGTGATATGACAAACGAAGCAGTGCAGAGCAAGATCAATTACGAGAAGGAAATAATCCGTACCAAGGAAAAGATCAAAAACGATTATCTGGAAAGGGCTAACGAGAGAATTAAGATCAATACGCAGGCGGCTCAGAAATCAGCAGATGAAAAGCTTGCCGCTATTGAAAAGAAAAAT
>CACYDC010000165.1 GCA_902773025.1 uncultured Ruminococcus sp. | reverse complement strand
TTGTTAATTACCATAAAGCATATCAGTTCAAAGTCATCAAGTCCGGAAAAGCCGTCGGAAAGGAAGGTCGTCTGTCCGCTGCCAAAGAAGCTGTCAATGTCACTTTCGTTCTTTGCGTCGATTATTGACATAATGGCATCTTCCAATAGCTTTGATATTCTGCCCATATTCTTTCCGTTGTTTGTTGCATTGTTGAATCCACGGCACAAGTATTTATCCGGAACAGATTTTCCACGTGCAATATGCCGCATAATGTCAAGTGTCTCTTTGGGCTGTAAATGATTGGTAATTATATCACCATCCAATGATACATATACCATGTAGAACGGGTGCAGTCTGTTCTGATTTTCAATGTTGATATCCTCATTGACATTTTTCAGAATGAAGATAACGCCCGCTTGTTCACCTGTTACAACAGCGTGAATGCCGAAAGGCGTGTGATCTATGTCGGGATGCTCTTTCATATAGGCAAGCAGATCCATTCGGAACTCATTCAGTCCCAAATCCATAATAGAAATGCCGTTAGTCATGTCCTCAAGGTCAACAACTTCCTCTTGCAGCTTCTGAAGCTGAGTGCGGCGGTATTCAAGATCGCCTTTTTCATCAGTATTGATAAGATCATCATCACCGGTTGAAGTCATTACGGATATTCGCATTCTTGTTTCAACTCTCGATTTAAGATTGATGTATTCATCAAGATCAAGATCGGGCCAGAAATTAACAAGCTGAATAACAGCATTCTGACTACCGATACGATCTATTCGACCAAAACGCTGAATAATACGCACCGGATTCCAGTGTATATCATAGTTGATACAGAAGTCGCAGTCCTGCAAATTCTGACCTTCTGATATACAATCGGTTGCAATAAGAATGTCTATTTCGTGCTTCTCGTTCGGATATAAAATGCTCTTTTCCTTTGAATTAGGTGAAAAACAAGTGAGGACATGATTCATATCGGCTTTGAATTTTGGTATTGTTGTTCTGCCATCAATTGAACCGGTTACAAGTGCGGTATTAAGTCCCAGCTCTTTTTTTAGTATCGGACTGATGTTATCGAACAGGTATTCAGCCGTATCGGAAAAGGCGGTAAAAATCAGTATTTTCTTGTTGCCCTCATTAATAGGTGATGCGATCTTTTCACGAATTACTCTTAAAAGCTCATTCAGCTTGTTGTCATACTGCGGAGTTATATCCTCTACCATTGAAATAAGCTGTTCAAGATTTTCTATATCTTCATCCATTTCACGCTTCCATGAAATGTAATCCATGTCACGAAGGTCAATCTTGATCTTCTTTCCAACAGAGAAGAAGTCTGTATTCTGATCGTCAAAATCAAAATCTTCCTGCGAGCCTGAAAAATCATCCATCTCGCCAAGACCGGAAACACCTGTTTTTATAAACTTATCTATTATATCTGAGGTTTCTTTCAGATAATTATAAACACGGGTCACGGTCAGCAAGAATGAGTGTACAGAGCTTTCCATTCTTTTAAGAAGATTGATACCGGTAAGTCTTTTGATACCTATTTCATGACCTCTGCGGAAGTTTTCTGTTTCTTCCTCATCAAGATATTTGTGCAGCTTACTCGGCTGTATGTATAATATTGGTGTGTATATCGTCAGACTTAATTTACCAAGCATTTCATATATTTCACTGTAATTTATTGCACCCGGAAGGTCTGTCAGCTTTGGACGTAATGAAATTGGTTTGTTTCGTTTTGGGAATGTTCCTATATCTGTCACATCGTAATAGTTTTGTATGTGTTTTCTTGATCTTGCTATTGTTACACTATCCAACACTTCAAAAAAGTCAAAATCAAGCCTTGACAACAGAGTATCCGTTGTCCTTTGTTCATCGGGAAGTTTGCACCACGCATTATATACCTTTTGTGCCTGACGGAATATTGTATCTATATCTGATTTTGTTTTCAGCTTTTCATTTATTTCCGTCGGGTTTCCCTCATAAGCAAGTGCAAGCTGATTACGAAGATCGTTAAACCGGTTATTAACAGGTGTTGCCGAAAGCATCAGTACCTTTGTTTTAACACCGGGCTTTATTATTCGGTTCATCAGACGCATATAACGGTTTTCCTTTTCACCGCCGTGACTGTTTGTGCCGTTACCGTTTCGGAAATTATGGCTTTCATCAATT
>CACYDC010000164.1 GCA_902773025.1 uncultured Ruminococcus sp. | reverse complement strand
TATCTTTGTTAATTTTGCGAATATTCAGAGAACCACAAGAAAAAAGGTGCCATTCGGTGTGGCTCAGATCGGTAAATCTTTCAGAAATGAGATCACACCTGGTAAGTTTATCTTCCGTGTACGTGAATTTGAACAGATGGAGCTTGAATTCTTCTGTAAACCGGGTACCGACCTTGAATGGTTCAGCTATTGGAGAGGCTTCTGCCGTGACTGGCTCTATTCGCTCGGAATTAAAGAAGAAAATCTCAGACTCCGCGATCATGACCCGGAGGAATTGTGCTTCTATTCCAAAGCAACAACCGATTTTGAGTATATGTTCCCGTTCGGTTGGGGCGAATTGTGGGGCGTCGCCGACAGAACCGATTACGATCTTACTCAGCATATAAACACAAGCGGAAAAGGTCTGGAATATTTCGATCCTACTACAAATGAAAAATATATACCTTATGTTATCGAACCTTCACTGGGTGTAGAACGTTTGTTCCTCGCTGTAATGTGCGAAGCTTATGATGAGGAAAAAATTGACGAAAAGGATACCAGAGTCGTTCTGCATTTTCATCCTGCGCTTGCTCCTTTTAAGGCTGCTGTGCTTCCGCTTTCTAAAAAGCTTAATGAACAGGCTGAAAAAGTATTTGAACAGCTTTCTCAAGATTTTATGGTCGAATATGATGATGCTGGTTCTATCGGCAAACGTTACCGCCGTCAGGATGAGATCGGTACGCCGTTCTGCATTACCTATGACTTTGACAGTATTGAGGACGGCTGTGTTACTGTCCGTGACAGAGATACTATGGCTCAGGAAAGAATATCCATAGATAAGCTCAACGACTATATCGCAGAAAAAATAAAATTCTGATATTTTATAAAGCGTAATATACAAGCAAAAAAATGTCCGCAAGGAGTTCTGATCTCCTTACGGGCAGTTTTTTTATTCTGTTATCACATAAGATTTTTTGTCATTTTCCACGCAATAACTCTTACGGCAGCGTGTTCGATCTGCTCTATTTCTATTGTCCCCTTCTCTACAGCCTCTGAAATATCTTTAAATGTTTCTTCATAATCTGATACACACAACATATCATTCCCGGCAAGCACTGCCGCAACAGACGGAGAATAATCTGTTATATATTCACTTATTGCATCCATTTCAAGATCGTCAGTTACAATAATACCGGTAAATCCTAATTCACTGCGCAATATCTCATGCACCTTAGACGACAGCGACGCAGGATGCTCCTTATCCATACACTCCACTATATTGTGACTTACAAGTACCACATGTGCACCGGCATCTATTCCTGCCTGAAACGGTATAAAATCATTTTTCACAAAGGTTTCATATGTCCGCTTATCTACTGCAATTCCTGTATGGGTATCTGCGTTATTTCCATATCCGGGAAAATGCTTTAACGTTACAGATATACCGTTTTCCTGACTGACTTCGGTAAACTTTTCTACAAAATCCGCTGTTATATCCGGATTTTGTCCAAGTGAACGATCATACATGAAATCTCCTTCTGTTTTGCTTATATCACAGACAGGCGCAAGGTTAGTATTGATATTCAGAGTTTTCATCAGATTATTTTTTTCTTTAGCTTCACTGATTATTGCATCAATTCCGCCCTCATCAAAAAGATCTCTCGGAGATCGGAATCTATGATCTGTCAATTCATCGTTCCAGCTGAGTCTGCTTACTGTTCCGCCTTCTTCATCAACTGCTATTATCATGGGTATATCCTGAGATTCTGCATATGAACGAATATTTGACTGTATCTCATTTTTGGAAAGATCATTAAAATCCTGTCCGAAAAGTACATATCCTCCCAAATGATATTTTCTTGCCTCGGTAGTTCCTCCTGTAGCAGGACATCTTGCAAGAATGATTTGTCCGATTTTTTCCTCTGTTGTCATATTGCTGACGATATCGTATGCCTTCTTATAGTTAGAAGAAAAAATACCTCCATCCTGCCACTCCTTCGGAAAGCCTTCTATCTCATCTTCTGTTTCAGAAGCTTGTGATACGTTCAAAGATTCGTCTTTGCTTTCTTTTTTTTCGCTTGTTTCAGTTTTTCCGGTACTTTCTGAAGAAACCACGGAGCTTTTTTCACTACTTATTTCACTACTTTTTTCACTATTTTTATCATTGCTGTCCTTCTGAGCACATGATGAAGCCGATACCGCAGTCATAATCGCCAACACAGCGCATAAAACAATTTTGAAATATTTCTTTTTCAATTCCTATCACTCCCAAAGATCTGTAATTACATTTAATCCAAAGGCTTTACATAATTCATATGATTTTTCAACTGCGCTGTCGAATAGTTGCTCAGGAGTATGAGCGTCAGAACCGACAATTACCCTTTGGCTGCTGCCGGAAAGCTGTTTCCAGAATCGTTCATGCGGATACGGATAACGTACACCGTCCGGATAATTCCTTTTCCCTCTCCTTACACCATTTGCGTTAAACTCAAGCGGAATATTATATTTTTCCGCAGCGCATAGTATTATGCCGCAAGCCTTATCACAATTTTTATCCCAATCCAGTGTATTTATAAACATAATATCCGGATGCGCAGCAAAAGCAAACAAACCTGTTGAACAAGCCTGCGCAATACTTTCCGCATAATCAACATAATCAGATGTTTTCTCTGCAAAGAAAATATTTTTCATTTCACCCGAAGCTGTGGTATAAGTATGTTCACCCAAAGCGAGATAATCGAGCATATGTTCTGACAACAGTTCATTGTAATACTCAAAATATTTTGGATGAAACTCTATTTCCAGTCCGCTATAGATTCTGATCCGATCAATGTATTTATTTTTCAGTTTATTTATTTCATCAATATAATTATCGAGTTCCTCATACTTCATTCGCAATCCATAATCCTTATCCGGAAAAGGACCGTGATCCGAAAATCCGAGTACATCAAGTCCGGATTCAACCGCTGCATCTACGTAATCATTTTCCGTACCGTAAGCATGAAGACATCTGTAAGTATGAGTATGAAAACTTCCTTTCAATCACATCACCCCTAATTATTTTAACATAAACATCAATAATGTCAATATCCTTAGTCAGAGATTTCGCACCCAGTGCCCGGACTGTCAATTTGCGTAGCCGCTCACTACGTTAGCCGCAAATTCAGCGTTGCCGTGTTGTTTCCACGCCGGCGTGCCTTTGTTGGGACTCTGCCCCAAACCCTGCCGAGGAAAACCTTTTTTAGAAAAAAAGGTTTTCCTCCGGACCCCTTTCCAAAAAAACTTGTGTTTATTCTATTAAAACTGATTTTCGTTCCGTACAGTATCACGTTCGCCACAAATCTGCGTTTCCGTGTTGTAACGTGAATGTAACGCAATTACGCTATTAACTCAGCACCGCGGGAGCAACACACAAACTCTTGCCACGAAGCGAACGCAGTGAGCGGAATCGCGAACACGACTGCGGAGGCACTCCGCCTCTGCAACATAAAAAACGGACAAAGAACCGCAGCATTGTGTCTGCGGTTCTTTGCATAGGAGAAAATTATGAAAAATAAATATGTTGTAAGCTGATTAATTGATACCGTCAAGGCCGATACGTCTGCGGGAATTATTGTTATTATCTGAATCGGAATCAGAATTTGGCCGCGCATCAAGAGTAACGTCGAGCTCAACAGTTTTGCCGTCACGATAAACAGTGATCTTTATTTTATCGCCCTTTTTATGCTTTGAAATAATAGCTGATACTTCGCTTGACTGGCTGATCTCCTTATCATCAATCTTGGTAATACAATCGTAGATCTGAAGACCGGCTTTCTGAGCAGCAGAACCCTCTGCAACTGCCGATACATATGCGCCTGCTTTATCGACTCTGTAGTAGAACATTTCGTTCTGGCTTGTAATATCCTGAAGATTTATACCGAGGTAAGCTCTGTCAGAAACATAGCCGTTTTGCTTAAGCTCATCAAGAATATTGCTTACATCGTTGATCGGAATTGCAAAGCCAAGTCCTTCTACTGATGTTCCGGAAGAGGAAGAAGAAGACTTAGCAACTACAATGCCTATAAGGTTGCCATTGCTGTCAAAAAGACCGCCGCCCGAATTACCAGGGTTTATTGCCGCATTAGTCTGAAGAAGATTCATTGTTTTGCCGTCAATCTCGATCTCTCTGTCGAGCGCACTGATAATACCGTCTGTGACAGTACCGCCGAGTCTGCCGAGGGGATTGCCGATCGCAATTGCTGTCTGACCTACACTAAGTTTGGAAGAATCTCCGAATGTTGCAGTTGCCAGGTCCTTTTCGTTAATCTTAAGCAGGGCAATATCCAACGTTGCATCCTTACCTATAAGACTCGCATCATAGGTTTTTCCGTTTGTAAGGCGAACAGTGATAGTATTTGCATTTTCAATAACATGGTTGTTTGTCAGCAGATAGCCGTCAGCCGAAATTATTACACCACTGCCGGCTGCTTGTGATACATACTGGCCGTAGAAGCTGTCATAGCTTGTTGTTTCAGTTGTGATCTCGACAACTGAATCCTTTACTTTAGCAGCAACCTCTTGAGTAGTTGTCGGAGCGGTTTCTGTCTGACTTGCCTGATTTATAACAAGAGCGGATGAATTATCAGCCTTTTTGTTATTATCAGAAGATGACCCGGCAGAAGACTCGGATTTATTTGAGGAAGAGGATTCAGATGTTTCCACAGTGGAAGAATCACTTATCTTATTCATAACATATGAGCCTGCGATACCGCCGCTAAGTCCGACAAATAATGCAATAGCCAGGATACCGACAGTATACGCTGCTTTACTGCCTGAACGCGATCTGGTTTTATTTTTTGCAGGACGGTTCTGTTGGGTTTGAGAATCGTAATATCCGTTCTGATAGTTATAAGCATCAGTGTATCTGTTATATGGCTGATACTGCTGCTGATACGCATCAGGCCTTGTGTATGGATTATTCTGGTTATTAGCGGCATATTCGTTTACCGTTGAAGAATATGGATTGTAATAGTTATTATTTACACTATTCTGCTGTGCCTGTTGGTGATTTTGCTGAACATTCTCAGACGGCTGATAATAGTGATTCTGAAATGCCTGCTGCGGCATTGGGTTATTCATTTGACTATTTTCATTGATCTGCTGAGCAGAATCTGTCTGCGGATTCTGACGGGGCATAGATGTCTGAGAGGAGAAAATTGCCTCTAATCCAGTTTCAGTATTTGAGGATCTCTGAGCCATGTCAGCGTTTTCGTTCCCGCTTAAATTCTCAGTAATATTCTCATTAACATTTTCGTTCATATTTTCAAATTCATTGTTGTCCATGATCAAGTACCTCCGTTTTCTTATCAATTGTTTTTGTTGATGATGTTATTATACAATTATTCGGGAAAAAGTGTATCAACAAAAATAAGATTTTTTTGAAACAATTTATTAAAACAATCTTAAAAAATTTAAAGATTAAACAACACTTTTTCTATATATATGTTTTAGCTCAAAAACAATTATTTGTCAATACCGACCGGCGTGCCGCCGGTTTCGTGTTGGCGATTCCGCTCACTGCGTTCGCTGTGTAACAAATGTAATCAAGTTGTTCCCGCGTTGCTTAGTTAATAGCGTAACACAAAATCTCGTGACAAAACACAAAAGTTTCGCCGGCCTTTTCAAAGGCCGCGGACGACACGAAGTTAGTCCCTTTAGGGATTCCAAAGGCGG
>CACYDC010000163.1 GCA_902773025.1 uncultured Ruminococcus sp. | reverse complement strand
TGTTCCTGTCCATAGCTATCACCGTCCTTTTCTGAATCATGTTTTCATACCTATAATAATTATATCATAATTTTCGTCAAATAAAAATGGTAAATGAATATTTTATTCGAATAGCTATTAATGTTCAACTCTTGTTAAGCTATCTGTTGCCTGTAAAAAAGATGATGCTTTACACCCTTGTATGATGGCTCTGTTCTTAAGCTCATGATTTATCTCATTAAGAATATGTCGTTTGTACCCGCTCCATTTAGGCTCAATAAGAATACTTTTGTCACCGTCACCCGTCAGACGATGAATAACAATGTTTTCAGGCAATACGGATACAATCCCGCACACTGCATTGATATATTCTTCTTCTGTCAGCGGAATGTATTCACCGGAATAAAACATTTCCGCAAGCTTAGTGTTTTTAAGTATGTGCATAAGATGAAGCTTGATGCCGTCGCTTTTGCACATAGCAATGAACTGTGCTGTTTTTATATAGTCCTCATATTTTTCACCCGGAAGACCGATTATCATATGTGTAATAACCTGTGCGCCGGAATCATGAAGCCTCTCGACAGCGTCTTTGTATATTTGGGTTTTATACCGGCGGTTAATAATTTCCGCAGTTTTATCATCGGCTGTCTGCAATCCAAGCTCTACCCATACGGGCTTGATTTTTGCAAGTCTGCTTATCAATTCAAGCTTATCATCTTCAAGACAGTCCGGGCGCGTTGCTATATCAAGTACGGCTATGTCATCACGCATTATTACCGGATAAAACAACTTTTTCAGTTTTTCGGCAGACGCATATGTGTTAGTATAGGACTGAAAATATGCAATGAAGCTGTTTCCGTGGAATTTGGTGCTTATCATCGCCTTTGCTCTTTCAATTTGTTCGTTTGTTCCCGGTATGCCTGATGCGGAAAAATCTCCTGAGCCGCTCTGACTGCAAAATATGCATCCTCCATAAGAAAGTGTGCCGTCACGGTTCGGACAACTCATTCCGCCGTCAAGACTTAGCTTATATATCTTTTCACCGAAATGCTGCTTCAGATAGTGGTCAAGTGAATGATATCTTCTTCCGCTCCACATATTGCCTCCATAAAATAAATCGGCAGCAGTCTGTACTGCTGCCTGGATAGATGATTATTCTTCAGGAGAAAAATCATCCTTGCCTACTCCGCAAAGCGGACATACCCAATCCTCAGGAAGATCCTCAAATGCTGTGCCGGGATCAATGCCGTTATCAGGGTCCCCGTTTTCCGGTTCATATACGTATCCGCATATAGTACACACATACTTTTTCATTTCCGCTGCCTCCCAATCTTCATATTTGATAAAATAATTATACTTTATAGCAATTGCAATGTCAATATAAATCAGATTACAAAAAAGTCATTGAAAATACAGCTTTTAAACCTATGCGCATTATGTTTGTGTTGGAAAAAAATATACATATTTACAGGATAAAATGGAATGATTATTGAAATATCAGTCATTGACACGGTTTTTTAATAATGATA
The DNA here is from genome assembly GCA_902773025.1 of uncultured Ruminococcus sp. Taxonomy (GTDB): domain Bacteria; phylum Bacillota; class Clostridia; order Oscillospirales; family Acutalibacteraceae; genus UBA1213. The sequence goes on along the minus strand of CACYDC010000163.1, from coordinate 15,606 downwards.
TAATATGTAAGGTTAAAAGTGAAAAAATGCAGTTATTTGATTTGCAGCTTGATTTTAAGGAGTTGGTTGTGTGGAGGAAAATAATGGCGGCGTAAAGCAATCTGAAATAGATCTGAGAGTTGTATTGGAAATAATAAGAAAAAATATTATTCCGATCATTCTTGTGACAGTTCTGTTCGGCGCGGCTTTTTATGTATACTCGAGATATTTTGTTACAAAACAGTATCAGGCAAGCGCAATGCTTATTGTAAATAACAACAGCAGTACTACAGTAGTCAATAATACGGAAATAACAGCTGCTCAGAGTCTTGCAGATCTTTATGCTATACTTATAAAATCAGATACCGTGCTGAATCCGGTACTTGAGGATGAAAATCTGAAAGAACAATATCCGATGCATAATTCAATGACATATGAAAAGTTGAGGGATTCACTGTCCGTTTCAAGCGTTGATTCAACTCAGATAATCAGCGTTTCGATGAAAAGTACGGATATGTTTTACGCAAGAGATGTGCTGGCAAGCCTTATAAAAACAGCCCCTGACGGAATTATGGAAATGGTTGAGGCCGGTACCGTAAGCTCATTTACTGATTCGAAGATCGATAATAACGGCAAGCCCGTCAGCCCTAATTCGAGAAGGATAGCTATAATAGGAGCATTGCTCGGTTTTGTCATAGCATTAGCAATAGCTTTCCTCAGAGAATTGACGAATAATACATTTAAGACCGAAGACGATATTGCTAAATCATTGGGTATACCGCTTCTTGGTATGATCCCCGCAGTTGATACAAAGGAGTTTAATAAGAATGTTTAGTTTCAGATCAAAGAAGGAAAAACCTGTTGTAAAAAGTCTTTGCAGCATAGCAGATCCGAATGCTCCGTTCAATTATGTGGAAGCCTATAAAATGCTGTGTACCAATATCGAATTCCTGAGAGCTACACAGAAATGTAAGAATATTATGACAACATCCACACTCGCAAATGAGGGAAAAACAAATATTTCCGTAAATCTTGCGCTTACATTGTCAGGATATAATAAAAGCGTTTGTCTTGTTGAATGTGATCTCAGAAGACCAACGATACACCGCTATATTGCGTCAAACAAGAATTCATACGGACTTACGAATGTGCTTAAAGGACAGGTTGAATTAAGCTCGGTACTGCATAAAGTAAGCGGAACAAAAATGAGTATTCTTCTGGCAGGCTCAATTCCGCCGAATCCATCGGAGCTTCTTTCCAGCCCTAACATGAAAAAGCTCGTTGATGATCTTGAAGAAAGATTTGACTATGTAATATATGATACTCCTCCGGTATTTCTTGTTACTGATGCTGCCGCGCTCGGAAAATATATGGACGGCGCAGTATTTGTTATCAAGCATAATTCAACGGAAAAGGGTATCGTTATACAGGCAAAGAAAAACCTTGAATCTGCCGGTGTAAAGATACTGGGCGCAATATACAGTACATACAGTACAAAATCCTCAGGTTCTTATTCCAATTATTCAAAATACAATTATTATGACTATTATTCAATTCCTGATTCGGAAGGAACATCAGGAGCTTCACATAGCAATACACCTAACAGCAGACATTCTACGTCAAGAAAACATGCTGACGATGATGATGTAGTAGAGGTGTAACTTAAAAACTCGGCCGCAGGCGCAGAACCTGCGGTTTTTTGCATTTTGTACCTGATTTTATGCATTTCACCATATTGTACTTTCTTTTAGCTTTTTCCTATGTTATTATAATATTGTCGAAAAAATGAGGTGATAACCATTGAATCTTGAAATAGATGTTTCGGATAAATATAATGATACGGAAATCAATATCCGCTGTCCCGCTATCGATGAGGAAGTAAACAGTGTTATCAATTTTATAAACGGGCTGAACGGTTATATCATTGTCAAAAGAAATGATAAGACGGAAAAACTCAGATTTGATAGTATATGTTATTTTGAAAGCGTTGATGAACAGACATTTGTTTATACCGAAAAGGATGTATACAGGTGTAAGGAAAAACTGTATGAGATTGAGGATATGTTCAGAGAAAGCTCATTTATCAGGATAAGCAAGGCATGTATTCTCAATATTGACTATCTCGAAAGTGTAAAGGCATCCCTTAACGGCAGACTTGAAGCAAAGCTTCTTAACGGGGAAAGGATAATTATCAACAGACACTATGTATCGGGATTTAAAAAGAAATTCGGACTCTGAGGGGGGATAATATGCTGAAAAAAATATTTAGTTCAAAGAGTATACTTCAATGTGTGCTGACTGCTTGTGTATCGTATACGATATGTACAATAGTAATATCTTCTGTGAATGTGTTTGTGAATTGGTATGAAGCATCATATCTTTATTATAATTTGCAGTATTTTGCCGTATGCTCAGCAATTGCTGTTCTTATGATGATCACAGATCCTATTATTGAAAATTCAGCAATGCCGTTAAAGATAGTCATAGGTATACTGATCGTTGCATTGTGTGTATTCGGACTTGGCGGATATGTTTTCGGATGGTTTCCGTTTGAACCATTATTGATCCTTGCTGTGGTTGGGATACTGGTAACAGTATATTTTCTTACATTTATGATCGTATACTGCGTTGAAAAAAAGTGGACCGATGATATAAATAAAATACTTGTCGAAAGACGGAAGGAGAAGCAAAATGTCAGACAAAAAAGTAATTGAAGTAAAAAATCTTGTAAAGGAGTATAAGGAGCTAAGGGCAGTGGACGATATTTCCTTCGATGTATATGAAAAGGAGATATTCGGACTTCTCGGCCCTAACGGAAGCGGAAAATCAACAACGATTAATTCTATTCTTTCTCTTTTAAAGTACAGCAGTGGAAATATCAGCATTTTCGGCAAGGAAATGACACCGGATGCATATGATATCAAACGCGATATTGGTGTTATATTTCAGGATGTCGCCGTTTTTCAGGAGCTTACAGTATATGAGAATATTGATTATTTCTGCGGACTTTATATTCGTGACAAAAAACAGAGAAAACAGTGTATAGAGGATGCAATTGAGCTTGTAAGTATCGGTGATTATAAGAAATTCTATCCGAAACAGCTTTCCGGCGGTCTTCTGAGAAGATTGAATATTGCCTGTGGAATTGCGCACAAGCCGAAGCTTATATTCCTGGATGAGCCTACAGTAGCGGTTGATCCGCAGAGCCGTAACAGTATTCTTGAGGGAATTAAAAAGCTGAGAGATGACGGGGCTACTATAGTATATACGACACATTACATGGAAGAGGTCGAGCAAATCTGCGACAGAATCATAATAATTGATAAGGGAAAGATAATTGCGAGCGGTACAAGGGAAAATCTTAAAAAGCTTGCAAAGATTGAAGAAAGAATCACTGTTGAGATCAAAAAGATGGACAAAGAAAAACTCGAGGGCTTTAAAAAACTCGAAAAAGTCACAGATGTATCATATGAAGGCCATACCCTTGTTGTATCATTCAGTGGAGGAAAAAATAATATTGCGAATATGATAGATCATCTGAGAAATAATAATTTCTCATACAGAAGGGTATATTCGGAACGTCCGACGCTGAACGACGTATTTCTCGAACTGACAGGCAAGGAGCTGAGGGATTGATGTTTAAACATAATTATATATATTCGCTCAGATTAATGCTGAGGAATAAACAGCTTGTATTCTGGACAATGGCATTTCCGCTTATAATGGCGATGCTGTTTAATATGGCGCTTTCAAATGTCGAAAGCAGTGAGAAAACCGAGCCTGTCAGGATAGCTGTAGTAAATGATGATAATTTCAAGAATAATCAGATATATAAAGAGGCGTTCAATGAACTCAGCAAAGGTGATGACCGCGTTTTTGATATCAAATATACAGATGCCGATAATGCCAAAAAGCTTTTGAGTGATGAGGAAATAACGGGATATATAGCTTTTAAGAATTTCAAGCCTGAAATTACGATCAACAGAAACGGTATAAAGGAAACTATCATGACATACGTGGTAAATGAGATCACTTGTCAGAGCAATGTTATGATAAAGCTTGCTTTCAATAAGCTTTCTGATGAAATAAGCAATGGGAATTATAATAATATTCAGAAGATATTTGAAGAACAGTCACAAAAGGCATTTAACGGCGAGGACGGTATAAAAACCGTTACTCCTAAAAACATGAGCTTTGTAATGATCGAGTATTATTCGCTGATTGCAATGTCATGTATGTACAGCGGATTATTCACACTGACGCTGATGAACTATCTGATGGCGAATATAAGCGCTGTCGGAAAAAGAAGTACTGTAAGCTCCGCAAGAAAATCGGGTATGATATTCGGTTCATTTGGGGCGGCCTTTACCATACAGCTGTTCGGGCTTTTACTGCTTTATTTGCTTCTGATATTCGGAATACGCGCAGATTTCGGAAGCAATGTTCCGTATGTGATACTGATATCTCTTCTTGGTTCTGCGGCAGGATTATCGCTCGGCACAGCTATCGCCGTATTAGTGAAAAAGAGTGAAAACGCTAAATTTACCGTACTGATAGCAGTTGTTATGGCTGGATGCTTCCTTTCGGGAATGATGGGTATCACGATGAAAAACGTGATTGACAAAAATGCGCCTGTTCTGAATAAAATCAATCCGGAGGCAATGATAACCGATGGATTATATTCGATTTATTATTATAACAGCAATGAAAGATTTATTGTTGATGCGGTCAGCCTTGTTATTTTTTCGGCTGTAATGCTGCTGATATCTCTAAGAGGACTCAGGAGGCAAAGATATGACAGTATTTAATGCTTTTTTAAAGGTAATAAAAAAGAATCTTGGCACGATAATATTATACACAGTGATTGTCGTATTCTTTGCGGCTATCAACAGCCGGACTGATGACAGCAGTACGCAGTTTGTCGGAGAGAAGCCTGATGTAATGATAGTCAACCTGGACAAGGGTACTGAGCTTTCGGGAAATTTTGAAAAGTATCTGACTGATAACACAAACAAAACAGAAATCAGCGGAGGCGATGAAGCTGTATCTGACGCATTGTTTTACCGTGAGATAAGCTGTGTGATAACTATTCCGAAGGGCTATGAAAAGACAGTACTTGAAGGAAAGACGCCTGAGATAGAAATAAAAAGCGCCGGTACTCAGAATTCTGCGTTTGTTAAAAACATAGTTTCCTCATACATAAGAACGCAGAATGCTTTTGCTTCATCCGGTGAAAATAAAGCGGAGATAATAAAATCAGTCAATTCAGCGCTTTCCCAAAAAGCATCTGTTGCTATCACTTCAAAGCTTAATACAGGAGCATTGACAAAGCTTGCAAATTATTATATATTCAGCTCCTACGGACTTATGTCATGTATTCTGTTTATAATCTGCATTGTATTAACGAGTTTCAGCGAAACTACTATCAGAAAAAGAACAATCATCAGCAGTATGAGTTATAAAAAATTCAGCGCAAATCTGTTGCTGTCATGCTTTACATATGCATTAGCCGTATGGATATTGTTTGTAGTGCTCGCTTACTTTATGATGGGGTCAATTGTGTTTACAATGCGCGGAGCTGCTTTCATGCTGAATTCGTTTATATTTATTCTGACAGCGTTATCCCTTTCATTTATGCTAAGCACATTTGTTCCGGAAAAAAATGCGATAACAGGTATTGTTAATGTGCTGACCCTCGGTTCAAGCTTTTTGTGCGGAGTTTTCGTACCCGCGGCTATCCTTCCGTCATGGGTGCTTTCAATTGCTAAAGTACTTCCGTCATACTGGTATGTTGACAGCTGCAATAAGCTTGCAGAGGTTGAAAATCTCCGCAGCAATTTCATGCCTATAGTAATTAATATGGGTATTCTTATCGGATTCGGTATTGTATTCGCTGTTTTGGGAATAATAGTATCAGGAAAGAAAAGAAAAATCGAGTAAAAATCATTTTATGAAGCTATATCCGCATATCACAGCTATATTTTTAAACTGTGGTATGCGGATATTTTTCCTGTCATTTTATATGTTTGAAATTTAACACTTTAAAGTATTGACATCTACTATGCAAAGTTATATAATAAACAAGTAATTTGAAAGATTGTTTATTATTAATTGTGCAATATAACAAAATGAAAGATTCGTTTTTATGCATAAAGCATAATACGTTTACACTGTTATTTGCGACTGTCGTCCAGGTTGAAAATGATATTATGATTTTTGTTTTTATTTTATTTTATCATTTTTTCTCCGAATGACAGCGTGTTTTTTCTTTTATTTATGAAAGCAGCTTTTGCGCGTTGCGGTACAGAATCATGTCTTTTTCGGTATCGGTTATGCCGCTCATCGAACGAAAATGCTCAAGGTATTCCTTCTGATTGTTCCAGGGACTGTCTGTGGCAAACAGTATTTTATCTGCGCCATGCGCCTTTATAACACGTACAACATCTTCATCGTCAGTGTCACAGAAGCTTTGCAGTGAGGAAAATGAACAGCTTATATCAATGTAGCAGTTGGTTCCCAACAGGTATTTTTCTACATCCTTGTGAACATACATTCCGCCCAGATGAGCAAAAACCATAAACGGCCTGCTGACACCGGTTCGTGACACTGCAAGGTCCATTACCGCCCTGCCGCGCTGTGGGGTACAGTGAATAACATCAAACGCCGGGTCTACGCCTGCGTGTGTTACTACCAGCAATCCCTGCCGGGCCGCTTCTGTAACAATGGTTATATACCGTTCATCGTCTATGAATGTACCGGTGTAATCGGGATGGATTTTTATTCCCTTGAATCCGTTTTCCTTCAGGAATCTCAGCTTTCCGGGGATATCATCATCGTCCGGATGGATACCGCCGAATGATATGAGTCTGTCACTGCTTTGATTTATGTTCAGCGCGTAACGGTTTATCGAATCAAACTGACCTTTGCGTGTCGCTACGGGCAGGATGACAGATTTGTCGATACCTGCATTGTCCATGCTTTCAAGAAGCGCCTGAATTGTGCCCTTGGTGTGTACACGTACTCCGGGCGCAGATGATACAAGAGCGAAAATCGTTTTTTCTGCAATCTTTTCCGGATAAACATGAGTGTGGAAATCAATGACCATAGTGTTTATTCTCCTTCTTTGCAAAAAGCTTTGCCTTACTGTTTTTGGCTGAAATGATATGTATTATATTTGTAATATCCTTTTCGGTATACAGAACAAAATATAACACATATTATTTTAATAATATTTCTTATAAAGAATTTAAAATGGAGGAAAAAAGAAAATGGATACAGATATGATAATCAAGATCCTGTTTCTTGTGGTGTTTTTTGCGGTGATGATAGGAGTAGGTATCTATTGCCGTAAACAAGCTACAGATGTTAACGGCTTTGTACTCGGCAACCGTTCGGTCGGCCCGTGGCTGACAGCCTTTGCTTTTGGTACATCATATTTTTCTGCCGTAATTTTTGTAGGCTATGCAGGACAGTTTGGCTGGCGGTTTGGTCTGGCTTCGACATGGATAGGTCTTGGCAATGCTTTTATAGGGTCGCTGCTTGCGTGGAATATTCTCGGCAGACGCACGAGAGTAATGACACAGCATCTGAATTCTGCGACAATGCCTGATTTTTTCAGTAAGCGTTATAATTCAAAGGCGCTGAAAATTGCAGCGTCCGTTATAATATTTATATTCCTGATACCTTATACTGCTTCGCTTTATAACGGACTTTCCAGACTGTTCGGAATGGCTTTCGGAATACCGTATACCTACTGTGTTATAGCCATGGCAGTTCTGACAGGTGTTTATGTAGTACTTGGCGGATATATGGCAACGGCTATTAACGATTTTATCCAGGGTATCATAATGCTTGCCGGAATAATTGCAGTTATTGCGGCAGTTATGAATGTACACGGCGGATTCAATGAAACTATCGCGCTTCTGTCACAGCAGTCTGCTACAACTCCTTCGGGAACAGAATTCAAGGGCGCATATACATCATTTTTCGGCCCAGATATATTGTCGCTGATCGGTGTGGTAATACTTACTTCTCTCGGTACATGGGGACTCCCTCAGATGGTGCAGAAATTCTATGCAATAAAGTCGGAAAAATCCATTAACACCGGTACGATAGTATCTACATTTTTTGCAATAATCGTGGCAGGAGGCTGTTATTTTCTTGGCGGATTCGGCAGACTGTTCGGTAAGATGAGTGCTGACGGAGTCAAGCCCGAGGGCGGATATGATTCGCTTATACCAACAATGCTTGAAAATCTTTCTCCGGTCCTGATCGGAATTGTTGTAATACTGGTGCTGTCCGCTTCTATGAGTACACTGTCAAGCCTTGTTCTTACATCAAGCTCTGTGCTTACGATGGATTTTATTGATCCGGTTTTCTGTTCAAAAAAAGCAATGAGCGAAAAGAAAAAGGTTTTGTGCATGAGATTATTCATCGTATTCTTCATTGCTGTATCAGCGGTTATCGCAGTAGTCCAGGCAAGCTCACCGGTAATGTTTATTTCTCAGATGATGGGTGTATCGTGGGGCGCGCTTGCGGGAGCTTTCCTTGCGCCGTTTATGTACGGACTTTATATGAAAAAGGTTTCCAAGACAGCAGTATGGGTGAATTTTGTAGTAGGAATAGGTATTTCGGTAGCATCGTTTGTATGTAATATGGCCGGCATCAAATTTGATAATGCCGTACTTGAATACTTCAAGTCACCGATCAATGCAGGTATGCTCGCTATGCTTGCCGGAATAGTTCTTACTCCGATAATTACGCTTATTGCTCCGGCCAAGGATATTGAAAGAGTGGATGAGATATTCTCTTGCTACAGCAAAAAAGTCACAGTAAGCTCAAAGCAGTCGATCAATGAGGATGAAGAGGACTAAAACTTTCACTTGATAATAACGGATCTTTGACAGATTACATTCTGTCTTATAATTATAAATAAAGGAAATGATTGAAATGATGTTTGATAAGGAGATCGAAACTCTCCCAAGAAAGAAAATCGAGGAAATTCAGCTTGAACGTCTTAAGGAAACTGTAAAATACTGCTATGATAATGTTCCGCTTTATCAGAAGCGTCTTACAGAGGCAGGTGTCGGCGACGGCTCAAAAATCAAAACACTGTCCGATATCGAATACATACCGTTTACGACTAAGGATGATTTCCGTGATAATTATCCGTTCGGGCTGATGGCTGCGCCTATGAAGGATATCGTCAGAATTCACGCTTCCTCCGGTACAACAGGAAAACCTACTGTTGGTGTATATACCAAGGAGGATATCAAGATATGGGCTGATTGTGTTTCACGTGTGGCAGTAGCAGGCGGCGTGACTTCCGAGGATATTATTCAGATAAGCTTCGGATACGGCCTGTTCACAGGCGCTCTCGGTCTGCATTACGGCCTTGAAAATCTTGGCGCAACAGTAATCCCGGCTTCTTCCGGAAATACGGAAAAACAGCTTATGATGCTTCGCGATTACGGAGTAACAGGACTTGTTGCAACACCGTCTTATGCGCTTTATCTTTCAGAAGCAGTAAAGGAAACAGGCTATCCGCTTTCGGATTATAAGCTCAGACTCGGTATACTCGGTTCGGAGCCTTGTACTCCTGCGATGAGATCACAGATCGAATCAAACTTCAATATCCGTGTATCGGATAACTATGGTATGACAGAGCTTGGAGGACCGGGTGTTTCGGGTGACTGTGAAGCAAGAAACGGAATGCATTTTGCGGAGGACCATTTCCTCCCGGAAATCATTGATACGGATACCGGAAAAAGACTGGGCGAGGGCGAGGTCGGAGAGCTTGTTATAACAACGCTCACAAGAAGAGGCATGCCTGTACTCAGATACAGAACAAAGGATATCACAAAGATCAGCTATGAGCCGTGCTCCTGCGGAAGGACCCATGCAAGAATGGCAAAGACTATGGGAAGAACAGACGATATGCTGATAATCAAGGGTGTGAATGTATTCCCGACCCAGATCGAAAACATTCTTATACAGATAAAGGATATCGCTCCTCATTATATGCTCATCGTAACACGTGAGAATTTCAGGGATAATCTCGAAATAAAGGTGGAGCTTGACAACGTTGAGCTTCTTGAGAATTATCAGCGTCTGAGCGACCTGAAAAAACATATCGAAGCAAAAATGCAGTCTATTTTAGGGTTAAGAACTAAGGTCACACTTGTTCCGCCTAAGACGATCGAGAGATTCCAGGGTAAGGCGAAAAGGATCGTAGACCTGAGAAATCAGTAAAAATAGAAAAGGTGGTAAAAAATGAAAGAACTAATGATAGGAAATGCAGCACTTGCAAGAGGACTTTACGAAGCAGGCTGCTCGGTTATTTCAAGCTATCCCGGTACTCCCAGTACGGAAATTACCGAGGAATTTGCTAAATTTGATGATACCTACTGCGAATGGGCGCCTAATGAAAAGGTGGCTGCTGAAACAGCCTTCGGCGCTTCTCTCAGAGGAAAACGCAGCGCCTGCTGTATGAAGCACGTTGGCCTTAATGTTGCAGCAGATCCGCTGTTTACAATGTCATATACAGGTGTTAATGCAGGTATGATAATCTGTGTTGCGGATGATCCGGGTATGCATTCTTCACAGAATGAACAGGATTCCCGTCATTATGCTATCGCTGCGAAGGTTCCTATGCTTGAACCGAGTGATTCGCAGGAGGCGCTTGATTTTGCTAAGATAGCATATGAAATATCAGAACAATTCGATACTCCCGTATTCATAAAAATGTGCACACGTGTGGCTCACTCACAGAGCATAGTTGAAAAGGGCGAAAGAACAGAGTTTGCCAAGGAATATGTCAAGAATCCAAAAAAATATATAATGGCGCCGGCAAATGCTATAGCAAGACATCCGTTCGTAGAGGAAAGAACGGCAAAGCTTACAGAATATGCAGAAACATCTCCGCTTAACAGAATCGAGGAGGGCAGCGGTGAAAAGGATTTCGGTATCATTACCTCATCAACTTCATATCAGTATGTAAAAGAAGTATTCGGCGGCAGTGTTTCAGTGCTTAAGCTTGGCATGGTGAATCCTTTGCCTGTAAAGCTGATAAAAGAATTTGCTGAAAAGGTCGGCAGTGTCTATGTAATAGAAGAGCTTGACCCGATAATTGAAACACACTGCAGAAATATCGGTGTTGATGTTCAGGGTAAGGATAAGTTCTCCATACTCGGAGAGTTCTCACAGAAAACGATCGCAGATTCATTCGGACTTGAGAAGAAACCGGCTGTGACCCTTGATACGGATATTCCGGTAAGACCTCCGATGATGTGCGCAGGCTGTCCGCACAGAGGAATGTACTATGTTCTTGCAAAGAATAAATTAACTGTACTTGGCGATATAGGCTGTTATACGCTCGGTTCAATGCCGCCGCTTAATGCGCTGGATATGACTCTTTGCATGGGCGCATCGGTATCCGGACTTCACGGCTACAATAAAGCCGGCAAGGAAGAAACAGAAAATAAGACCGTTTGTGTAATCGGTGATTCGACATTTATTCATTCTGGTGTTACGGGACTTATCAATATTGCATATAATCAGTCGAATTCAACAGTTATCATTCTTGACAACTCAATCACAGGTATGACGGGACATCAGCAGAATCCGACAACAGGCCTTAATGTTAAGGGTGATCCGGCAGGCAAGGTCGACCTTGAAAGCCTTTGCAGATCAGTAGGTATCAATTCGGTAAGAGTTGTTGATCCGTATAACCTTGAGGAATGTGAAAGAGTTGTAAAGGAAGAGCTTGCAAAGAATGAGCCTTCCGTAATAATTTCACGCAGACCATGTGTGCTTCTGAAATACGTTAAGCCTAAAAAGCCGCTTCATGTCAATACAGATAAGTGTAAGGGCTGCAAGCGCTGTATGAAATTCGGCTGTCCGGCTATTTCTTTCAGAGACGGCCATGCTGTTGTGGATAATACACTCTGTATCGGCTGCGGCGTATGCGCAGGACTTTGTCCTTTTGAAGCTTTTGAAAGTGAGGTAGAGTAATATGGCAACAAAAAATATAATGATCGTGGGAGTAGGCGGTCAGGGATCTCTGCTTGCTTCAAAGCTGCTTGGCAGACTTTTGGTGGACGAAGGATATGACGTAAAAGTCAGCGAGGTACACGGAATGAGCCAGAGAGGCGGATCTGTTGTCACCTACGTTAAATTCGGTGATAAGGTGTATTCGCCTGTAATTGAAGAAGGTGAAGCAGACTTTATCGTAAGCTTTGAAAAAATCGAAGCGGCAAGATATATAAGGGACCTTAAGGCAGGCGGAACTGTTATTGTCAATACTCAGCAGATAGATCCGATGCCGGTAATTATCGGAAATGCTCAGTATCCTTCCGATATACTTGATGAAATGAAAACAAAGGGCGTAAATGTAGACGCTATTGACGCGCTCTCTCTTGCAACTCAGGCAGGTTCGTCAAAGGCTTGCAATATAGTGCTTATGGGCAGACTTGCGAAGTATTTCGATATTCCGGTTGAAAAATGGGAGGCTGCTGTTGAAAAATGCGTAAAGCCCGCATTTATAGAAATCAATAAGAAAGCCTTTGATCTTGGTTATAATAACTGAAAAAAGTCTGAAAAGGATGATTTGAATGCAAAAAAAATACTTTCAGCCGGAATTTGAAACAATGTCCGCTGAGGAAATAAAAAAGCTTCAGGATGAAAAACTGGTAAAGCAGGTAAAGCGTGTATACGAAAACGTAAAATACTACCGTGATCTGATGGACAAGAAAGGCGTTAAGCCTGAGGACATCAAGGGAACAGAGGATCTTCACAAGCTGCCTTTTCTTAAAAAGGACGATCTCAGAGAGGCATATCCCTACGGACTTCTTGCGACCGACCTTAAGAATTGCGTCCGTATACAGTCAACATCCGGTACGACCGGAAAGCGTGTAGTTGCATTTTATACTCAGAATGATATTGATATGTGGGAGGATTGTACTGCCCGCGCCCTTGTTGCGGCAGGCGCAACCGAGGAGGATGTTGTTCAGGTATGCTACGGCTACGGTCTTTTTACAGGCGGCGCAGGCGTACACGGAGGATCTCATAAGGTAGGCTGTCTGACACTTCCTATGTCGAGCGGAAATACCGACAGACAGATACAGTTTATGATGGATCTTGAATCAACTATACTTTGCTGTACACCTTCATATGCTGCATATATAGGCGAGCACCTTAAGGAAAGCGGCTACAAGCCAGAAGATAATAAGCTTAAAGCAGGCATTTTCGGCGCAGAACCGTGGACTGAGGAAATGCGCCGTGATATCGAAAAATCTCTTGGTATAAAGGCATATGATATCTACGGCCTGACAGAGATAAGCGGACCGGGGGTTGCTTTTGAATGTGAAGAGCAGAAGGGTATGCATATAAATGAGGACCATTTTATAGCTGAGATAATAGACCCGGATACAGGCGAGGTCCTTCCGATCGGCTCAAAGGGCGAGCTGGTATTTACTTCACTTGATAAAGAAGCATTCCCGCTGCTCAGATACCGTACAAGAGATATCTGCGTGCTTAGCCGTGAAAAATGCAGCTGCGGCAGGACATTTGTGAGAATGACTAAACCTATGGGACGTTCGGATGACATGATGATTATCAGGGGAGTAAATGTATTCCCGAGTCAGATAGAAACCGTACTTCTTAACAACGGCTATGCGCCGAATTATCAGATAATACTTGACAGAGTAAATAATTCCGATACATTCGATATAAATGTTGAGATGAGTCCGGAGGATTTCTCAGATACGCCTAAGACAATTACTCTTAAGGAAAAGAAGCTTCAGGATGCGATGAAGGCAATGCTCGGAATAAACCCGAAGGTACATTTGCTTGCGCCGAAGTCAATACCGCGTTCAGAGGGCAAGGCTGTTCGTCTTATTGATAACCGCAAAAGATATGGAATAACCATATAAACGGGGGATTTTCGCAAAGATATCACCATAAAAAAGTATTATCATAAAGGAGGATTCTGTTATGGCAGTAAAACAAATTTCCATTTTCGTTGAGAACAAGGAAGGCAAGCTTGTAACTATTACCGATTCTATCGCAAAGGCAGGGATAGATATCCGCGCCATGAGTGTTGCAGATACTCAGGATTTCGGTATTTTCCGTCTTATAGTTACAGACCCTGAGAAAGCAAGGGAAGCGCTTGAATCATCAGGCTGTTTTGTATCAATAACACAGGTTGTCGGAGTTTCGATACCTGATGAACCCGGTTCGCTTGCGAAGGTAGTAAAGATACTTGCAAGACACAATATCAATATTGAGTATATGTATGCATTCATCACAGTTTCAAAGAAATTTGCATCAGTAGTTCTTCGTGTAGCTGATAATGAAGCAGCAGAAAAGATACTTATTGAAAACGGTGTAAAGCTTATGTCCGAGGAAGATATTCAAAAAATGTAAAAAAGCGTAACACAAAATCTCGTGACAAAACACAAAAGTTTCGCCGGCCTTTTCAAAGGCCGCGGTTTCCAAAGGCGGCGCCTTTGGTCGCACTCCGCAGAGTGCGAAACCTCTTTACTTCAAAAAGCGGGTGTTCAGGGACCCTCGCCGGGAGTCCCTGCCACACTACCATTTAAGGCTTTTGCCATTGCAAAAGCCAACAGTGCTTTATATTTAAACCCTCTATTATTTGAGAATAGTATAAGCGTAAAAACCAAACAAAGGCCGTACCTTTCATTTGTGATTGGTACGGCCATTGCGCGTATTTATTGAGTTTTTGCACGACACTATCTTATTTCGCTTTTGTAAAAAGCAAACAGTCCTGCCGCAGTCGATACTGCAAGATAAGCAAGCGCAGTGATAACAGTGATTATCCAATCTCCGGCAAGAACAGAGGGCTGAACTGAAATATAGCTTTCCATAAGAAGGTATCTCGAATAAACCCGGTAGTGCTCATCAATATTTACGAGAAGATTCAGTATTGACGACATGATTATAGGAGTTATCACCGCAGCCGCAACAGCAAGTCCCGTTTTGCGGAACAATACAGCAAGCATCTGAAATACAGACGCTGTCGCTATTATCAGCAAAAGATAACAAAACAGAATCAGAATAATATCGGAAACACCTATGCTTGTATTTCTGTCTACTAAAAAATATGCTGTCACACCTCCGGCTCCAACATAAAATATTGCTACAATCAGTACATTAACGATTCCTGATATCAGCTTTGATAAATATATCTGCCATCTGCTGCATCCCCTTGAAACAGAATTCTTCAGCGTCCCCATTGTATATTCTGAGGATAAAAATGCGCATACGCAGGCTGCCGATTCAAGCCATATGGAACCGTCAGTGAAAAAAAAGCTGATGTACGACCAAAGATTGTTTTCAGGAAGTGAACTGAGCGCAGTATCAAGAAGCTCGGTATTCATACCATACTGCCGCATAAGCGCATAGGACCTTGCAATGTTTTCGCCCTTCTGCTCCCAGAAATAGTTATAAAGAAGCGCCACTGCTATACCAAGCGCTATTGATAATACTATACATACAATCATGCTTTTGCTTTTGGTGAGTCTTATTAGCTCAGCTTTAATCAATCCGGACATTTTCATCCCTCCTCCATTTTTTTGATAAAATAGTTTTCGGCGCTGCTATCGGAGG
>CACYDC010000162.1 GCA_902773025.1 uncultured Ruminococcus sp. | reverse complement strand
GAGTAATGGATGACAGAAAAGCCGTAAGGCTTATTAAAGTGCGCCTGAAAACAGATAGCGGGGTTACAGACTATTCTTAATGATAGTTCGTAACCCCGCATTGTTACGCAATGGAAAAGGGCTGAACAAAATGCAGTGTAAAAACTTCATTCTGTTACAGCCCCTATAACTTTTTAATTGCGGCTTACCGATCCGGTATCCTTACACTCCCGCACATACAAGCGTCCGCAATGTTTTATCCAAAAGAATCGCAGCCTGTTCGATATCCTCAAAACGGGATCGTTCTTCCGGTGCGTGGCTGATTCCCTCTATACTGGGTACAAACAACATGGCCGTCGGCATATGGCGGGCCATGATCATAGCGTCATGCCCTGCCCAGCTAGGCATTTTCAGATAAGGCAGTCCTGTTTCCCCTGCACATTTCTCCATAATGCGGATCAGGGATTCATCCATCGGCACAGGCAGCAAATCGTTTTTCCCGCAAACGGAAACCGTTACCACGAATTCCTGTTCCACACAGGAAATCTGATTTCGTATTTCGTCGAAAACCCGCTCAATGATTTCCATCCTTTCTGCACGGATTTCCACCGACAAACGCACCTCCCCTGCAACTACGTTTTCCGCATTTGGAGACGCTTCGATCCTTCCATTGGTAGCAACATATGTATTATCCGCAGATTTGGCACGCTGATAAATAAAGGTAATCAGGCTGGCTGCAGCTACCATGGCGTCCTGCCGCCGATGCATCGCCGTCGTCCCTGCATGATTGGCCCTTCCTTTTATAAGCAGTGTAAAATGGCGTATGCCAACAATCGTTGTCACAATACCTGCCTGTAACCCCTTTTCTTCCAAAAGATTCCCCTGCTCGATGTGCAATTCAATATAGGCGGACCCTCTATTTATCGGTTCCAACGGGAAGAAATCCGGCGATTGCGCAGGATAACACGATACCAGTTCCCGCAGGGAGGTTCCGGAGGCGGTCCGAAAAATATCCCGTGCCTGCAGGTCCAGTTCTCCTGTCAGAAACCGGCTTCCCATACAGGCATGGCCATTGAACAGTGTTCCTTCCTCCTCAGCAAACGCCACCACGGTAACCGGACGTAATGGATCAAACCCTTCTTCTTGCCAGCTGCGCATAACTTCCAATGCCGCTATAATCCCTAACGCGCCATCAAATGCACCGCCGTTCGGAACCGAATCAAGATGCGACCCGCAAAAAACGGGGGGACGCTCCTCTTTTCCAGGCCGTGTTCCCATCAGATTTCCGAACGTATCAATGCGCGTTTGAAGCCCGATCTCTTTCATATAATTTTCAAGAAACCGCTGCGCTTCCAAAAATGAAGGAGACCAGGAAAGCCGGGTGATTCCTCCGTTTTCCTCCCGGCCAAAAGAGGATATGCGTTCAAACAGCATTTTCAATTCTTTAATTCGAATGGACATATCTATCGCCCTCCTTTTATGTTGATAAATTATATAATAAAGTCAATTTCTCGGCAAACAAAAATAATTTTTTGATGCAAATATTTAATTCCCTAATATCCTATTGACATAATATGAATTATATATTAAAATAGGCTTCGAAAGTTGAAGTCTATCTCAACTTACGAAGAAGCTTTCAACTCATTGGAGCAAAAGTTTCCGTTGTTTTGAAGACAAGGAGGATGTCATGAAAAGCAGACTGATTGTAATGAAACATCGATGTTGCAGCGGACAGAATCGATGTTGTAACGGAAAATAATATACAGAACCATCCCCACAATAAAAATTACGAATTCGAGAATTTACTTACTGAACAGTCAACCGGTTCAGTAATCATGAATAAAAAAAATAATGTAAAGTAAAATAAACAAAATAAGTAAGCATAATGAATATAAGTAAAGCATTATGAATACATACGCAGGAGGAAACTACCATGAATACATTTGTCAAAAAAATTGCAGGACTTTTATCTGTCGGCGTGTTAAGCATCGGTCTTCTCGCAGGCTGCGGCAGCGGATCGGACAAGGCCTCCAAGGACGATAATATAATTTATCTGGGGGCGGCAGGACCCTTCACCGGCGATAATGCAGAATATGGAACCGAATGGAAAAAAGGCTTTGATATTGCATTAGAAGAAATCAATGCCAAAGGTGTGGCCGGCGGGAAAAAATTACAAATCATCTATGAAGATACCCAGAGCGACCCAAAACAGTCCGCAACCGTAGCACAGAAATTTGTAAAAAATGACAAGATTTATGCAGTATTTTGCGATTTTACCACGAACTCAACCTGGTCCGCCGCACCAATTTACCAAAAAGCCGGGTTAGTCCAGCTTGCTCCCAATCCCTCCCATCCACAGCTGACGAAACCAGGCAATTATATTTTCCAACTTTGCCCGACACAGGCCGATCAGGCCAAGGCGTTATCCACATTAGCTGTTGATGAACTGAAAGCCAAAAAAATCGCCGTGATTTATCTGAATACGGACTTCGGGAAAGCGGTTAAGGACAATGTCGTTACTGCGGCCAAAGCAAAAGGCGTTGAAATTGCAGGAGAAGAATCTTATCTTCCCACCGATAAAGATTTTAAAGCCCAGCTTACAAAAATAAAAACCGGAAATCCGGAAGTTATCGTATTGGGTTCCTATTATACTGATGGCGCGCTGATTGTAAAACAGGCGAGAGACCTGGGAATCAACGCACAGTTTATCGCCTCTTCTTCTGTCCATTCACCGGCTCTGTTCCAGCTGGGAGGCAGCGCAGTGAATGGCCTGATTACAATGTCTGTATTTAATGTTTCTAATCCGGGGGAAACATTAAAAAACTTCTCCGCCAAATATAGCAGCAAATATAAAGCAAACGAACCGGATACATTCGCAACACAGGCCTATGATGCGATTCGTCTGATTGCCAATGCGATCAACAAAACATATGAAAAAAATAAAAAAGTCACCCGTCAGGGCATTCGCGATGAATTAGCATCAACCAAAGATTTTCCGGCAGCTTCACAGGATTCTATTACTTACAGCGCAAACAGACAGCTTGAAAATGCTAAGCTGTATCCTATCATTGCCAAGGACGGAAAATTTCTTCCCTATAAAAAATAGAATTTGCAACGAGGTACTTTGTTATGTTAACGCAACAAATTATTAACGGATTGACTCTCGGAAGCCTATACGCATTACTGGCAGTCGGATTTTCCCTGATCTGCGGGATTTTAAACATGATCACTTTTTCCCATGGAGAAATTTTCATGATTGGGGCTTTTTCCGGCCTGTACACAATAATCGCGTTAGGCGGGAACCTCCCGCTTGGCTTAGCAGCAGCTGTGGTTGTATCTGCTGCAGCAGGAATACTCACAGAACGGATTGCGTTTCGTCCGTTTCGTAACGAGTCACCGCTCTCTCCCGCGTTAATTACAATCGGCCTTTCCATTTCTCTTCAGGCGGGTATCCTCCTTCTGTTTGGGGCGGATACCAAGCCTTTCCCCTATAACGTGAGTGCACACAAATTTATTTTGGGCAACACAGTGATCTCCGGAATTGAGGTTTTTGTCATTGGAATATCCATCCTTCTGATGATCATGCTGCACCTTTTTATCCATTATACCCGATGGGGCCTGGCTCTCCGCGCAACCTCCCAACGTATTGAAGCGGCCGATATCATGGGCATCAGTACAAACCGCATTATTGCCATAGCGTTTTGCACGGCGTCACTACTGGCAGGAATAGACGGATTGCTGGCCGGCGCATATTATAGTGCCTTCTACCCCCGCATGGGAGTTGCCATTTCGCTGAAAGCACTTGCAGGCGCAACTTTCGGCGGAATCGGAAGCATCCAGGGTGCTATGGCGGGAGCGCTTTCACTGGGTGTCATTGAAAGCCTGGCAGCAGGTTATATTTCCGCAAGCTATCGCGACGTTATCGCATTTACGATTCTGATTTTTGTACTATTAATTAAACCGTCTGGTCTGTTGGGACAGATGAGAGAGGAGAAAGTGTGATGATACGGAATCGAAAATACATTTTACTTCAAATTATCGCTGTTGCTATAATTTCTGTCCCTTTTATACTGGATGATAAATATATTTTTCACATTGCCGTCATGTCCGGCATCTACATGATTTTATCCATGAGTCTGAATGTACAACTGGGATTTACAGGGCTTTTTTCTTTTGGCCATGCAGCGTTTTATGGTATCGGTGCTTATGCTTCGGCCTTATTAACACGGGATTTGGGGCTTCCGTTTGTGGCTGCATTTATTCTAAGCGGCCTTTTCACTGCTTTTATCGGAACCCTCATCGCACTTCCCGCCCTGCGGCTGAAAGGTATTTTTCTCGCTATCGGCACGATGTGCTTTAACGAGATTTTCTGTCTGCTGTCCACCAATCTGGAATCGCTGACCGGCGGACCGGCAGGCCTTCCTGATATTCCGGTCCCCAGCGTTTTCGGCCTGGAAATCACACAGCCCAAAGATTACTATATCCTGATCACCCTTTTAGTGCTGGTCACCTATAAAGTTTTTGATAACCTGATCAAGAGTCGTCACGGACGCGCATTAACATCGATTCGCGATGATGAGATCGCTGCCAGAGCCATAGGGGTAAATATTACAAACTATAAAATCAAAGTTTTTGCTATCACCGCTTTTTTTGCGGGACTGTCCGGCAGTTTCTTCGCCCATTACCTTTCCTATATCAGTCCAAGCAATTTCGCCTTATCGGAATCGTTTAATCTGATGGCCATGATTGCATTAGGCGGCATAGGAAATTTGCCCGGTTCTATTGTCGGGGCAGGCATATTGGTCATTATCCCTGAAGTATTTCGTTTCCTTCAGGACTACAGGGAATTGATTTACGGTCTGACCATCGTTCTGATTGTGCTATTACTTCCGCAGGGCATTATAGGCTGGATATCCGGACTGCTCCATCGGCAACAAACCAGCCAGGACCTTGCCGGTTCCCCCAAAAAATTCAGCGTTGAAACAATACTGCATCGGATATAAGCAGCGTGATAGGATGGTAAAAATGGTATTGGCGGAATTAAAAAATATATCAAAAGATTTTGGCGGTATTACCGCCTTAAAAGAAATCGATATGGTTGTCCGGCAAGGCGGGATTCACGGCCTGATTGGACCTAACGGAGCCGGTAAAACAACTCTTTTTAACATAATTTCCGGCAATTATGATGCGACAGGCGGAGATTTACTCTTTGAAGGAAACAGCATTTTAAAACTGCGAAACGACGAACGGGTTGGCCTGGGAATCGTCCGTACATTCCAGAATATCCGCCTTTTTCCGTCGTTCAGTGTGTTAGACCACGTGAAGATGGGCTTTCACCGACGTGCAAGCGCAAACTGGCTGTCTTCCATTCTATGGCTGAACAACACAAAAAAGGAAGAATCATGGATTGAAGAAGAAAGTCGACATCTTCTGAAAAAGGTGGGATTGGAAAGTTTTGCGCAGCAACAAGCCAAAAATCTTTCTTATGGAAATCAGAGACGCCTGGAAATCGCACGTGCACTAGCTGCAAAGCCCAAATTACTGTTACTGGACGAACCGGCCGCCGGCCTCAATGAGTCAGAAGTACGAACGTTACTTGAACAGATCAGGGAAATCCACGCTGAGGGAATCACGATTATTCTGGTTGAACACGATATGAATCTTGTAATGGAGGTTTCTGACCAGATTACGGTTTTATCGCACGGTCAAAAAATCGCAGAGGGTTCTGCGAATGAGATTCGAAATAATCCGATTGTCATTCGTGAATATCTGGGAACGGGGAAAATAGAATGCTGAAACTTAGTCATGTATCTGCCGGATACGGAAATATACAAGCGTTGTTCGATATTGATCTGGAAGTGGGCGACGGAGAGCTCGTTGCTCTTATTGGAGCCAACGGCGCCGGAAAATCCACAACGCTGAAAAGTATCATCGGAATTTTGCCGGATCGGCAGGGTTCAATACGTTATGACGATGAAGAAATATCACAGAACAATCCTTCGGAAAATTTGCGCAGAGGTATCGTTATGATACCGGAAGGCCGATGGATATTTCCGGATTTGACTGTTTCGGAAAACCTGAAAATCGGAGCCTTTATAAAATGGAATCAGGACTATATTGAAGCAAAACTGGAAGAACAGTTTGCTTTATTCCCAATTTTAAAAGAGCGCAGAAACCAGAAAGGCGGTACTCTTAGCGGAGGAGAGCAACAGATGCTGGCCATATCCCGCGCCCTTATGTCGGAACCGCGGCTATTGCTATTAGACGAACCCTCTCTCGGATTAGCGCCCCAGATGGTAAGTACGGTTTTTTCCCTGATCAAAAAAATCAACCGCTCCGGAGTTTCTGTCCTGCTGGTAGAACAAAATTCCGCAATGGCTTTGCAGATTGCTAACCGCGGCTATGTAATCAGTTCCGGGAAAATAATCGTTTCAGGCCGGTCCGCTGATTTGCTGGATAACCCGCTTGTGCAGAATGCATATCTTGGCGGATTAAAAAAGTAAACCCGTTTCCAACTTAAACTTATTATTGAAAGAAAGGAGCGTCATTTTGTAATGAGCAACAGCAAACTTTCTGCCCGCAGTCATGCCTATTTATTTGCAGCAATTGCAAAACAGATTGTTGACAGCTATGGCGAAACCGGACGGGATATTATCCGTAAAGGCGTTATCCATTATGGAAAACAGAGAGGATCCAGAATGAGGCAGCGGGCTTTACGCGAAGGGGCCATTCCTGATCCCCTGACTTATATTATTTACGGTGAATGGGCGGCAGAACCGGGAGAAATGGAGATTGACATGCCAAAAGTCAACCCCGACATCCAATTTCTGTTTAAAAAGTGTCCCTGGTGTGATGTATGGAAGGAAAAAGGATTGTTGGAAAAGTATGGCTATCTTTACTGCAAATACGTTGACGAAGCCATCGCTGCCGGTTTTAATCCCGAGCTCCAGTTTGATACGCTTTCCACGAGAGGCTGCGGTGCGCAGGTCTGCGATATGAGAATACGAAACGCGTTTATCACCAAAGACCAGCTGGAAGAATTACAGAAAACAACCCGCTCCATGGGGAATCGCAATAAGCGCCCGTGGGATTATCATTGCGCACATTTATACAAAGCACTATGGGATGTTATTGTTCCCCATCTGGGAATAGAAGGTGAAAAATTGTTGATACAAGCATTAGAAGATTTTTCCGAAGAATTTGGCGAAGAGGCTGCTATGGAATTTTTAAAGCTTGTAAATTCAGATTTTACTGTTGCCGATTAATCAAAGGGTAAGGAGGAATTTATTATGGCAATTGCACCAACCAAGGTAACTCCGTTTGGCGGAGCTGTATTTGACAAAGATGATTTGCTCAAATTGGACGAAGATCTGTTAAGAGCGTTGCTTCGTGAACGCACACATCACAACATCGAAGTACCTCTGTATACTGTGTTGGCAAACGGACAAAAACAGGCCGTCCCTATCTTTGGATTACAGGCACAGATGGTTTATGATGCATGGGTTGAAAGAGGATTACCTGTTACAGATCCGGATTTTGAATGGGTAAAAGATAATCTTGAGATTGCTGCCAAGATTCGCAGCGGCGAAAAAGTCGAATGGGAACTTCCGCTGCCAGAGCCTTTCACGGAAGAAGAATTAAAAGTCGTTGACAAGCTTATTTACCAGCGTCACTCTATCAGGGATTTCGCTGACAAACCAATTCCTGATGAATTAATTGAAAAAATACTGAGCGCCGGACGGGCTGCGCCAATTGGCTGTAATCTTGATGAAGTCCGTTTTATCGTTCTGAAAAAACCGGAAGAGTTAAATATGATCTGGAGTGATATAGCGGTCAAAAACGCTGTTGTTATTGTAATTGCATACGATAAGCGAATTCCGAATGTCGTCGGACAGGATATAACGGTTCCGCAAAACGGCGGATTTGACGCCGCAGCCGCAGGCGACCATATGTTGCTGATGGCCCACGCATTGGGGTTAGGCGGCGTATGGTTATCAAAAACAGTTGAAAGTAAAGTTACCAAAAACACAGCTCAGGAATTCAAAGAAAAATACGGTCTTCCCGATTTTATTGAAATCGCTCTGCACTTAGCCATTGGCTGGCCGGCTTTACAGACGATCAAATCCAAAAGAATGCCGCTGGAAAAAATGATTATAACCCGAGACACATTCAAAAAATAATTTTCCCAATTTCAATAGCAAATTGCGATTTACGAGCAAATTACAATTATGAAATAAAATATTTTACACACTTAACTTGACAAAGCCTGCTGTCTTACCTCTGTCAGAATGGTAACCGGAACCTATGTACATTTTTTTACACAAAAAATTGCCAGACGCATTATGTGAACGTTAATACATATTATAAAGGAGCTTTCATTTGCGTGAAAGCTCCTTTTTTATTGCCTGTATATCCGTTATATAGTCTTCCAGTTGCATTTTTGTAAAATCATGCAAAGGCTGAAATTGTTTTATCTCATGGATATTTTCTCTGAATATACGGACGATGAACCAGGTGTACAAAGATTAAAAATAAAATATATCTATTATAGAAAATTATAACACTAAAAAAGGGAAACCCCTGCTAAACCGCATCAAAGCTGGATGGCAGGAGCTTTGAATTTGCTATTGCGAGTGAGTACTTTTGGACAGCAAAGATGATAGACTTTAGATAGTGGGGGTCAGACTCTCTTTAAGCAAAGAAGTATTGCAAAAACTTCTGCAAAAAATGAAGAATACAAGGAGAACAGCTATGAAAAGAACCTACTTTACCATTACTGGTACAAACCATTGCCACGGGCAGGATTTCCTGAAAACCGGTATTCCGGTGCATCTGGTAAAGGAACCGGATAACAAGTATGACAGCGAGG
>CACYDC010000161.1 GCA_902773025.1 uncultured Ruminococcus sp. | reverse complement strand
CGCTTTCATTTGAGCAGGGGCAGAAGGACTTGAACCCTCGGCACGCGGTTTTGGAGACCGCTGCTCTACCAACTGAGCTATACCCCTATATACTACCAATATCGTCCCAAAACCGCAATAATTTTAACACGCTCTCAAGACCTTAATAATTCTAACACATATTTTTTATTTTGTCAAGCAAAAAATATTTTTTATTTTTATAATTTCTATCGGTACGTTTATTTTATTGTATTGCTATAATCTGAAAGTCTGAACTCCATGCCATCATCCAGTCTCAATAAAACAGCTTCTTCTCCATGTCCAGCACCTACATCAATATCTATCCAAGTATCGGTTCTGATAATCTTTCCCCTATATTTTTCTCCATAATAGTTTGTAGGAGTGTGTCCGAATATAGTTATAATATCATCAAAATATCTGTCTGACAAATCGGGTCTTGTCCACAAAAGCTCATTTGCCGTATAATCCGAAAGCTTTCTCCTATACGAAAAGTTTTCAAACCCCGAATGTACTAATATATAATCTTTCCCATTGACAGACATTGTTTCATACAGGGGACATTCCCGAAGATATTCTATTACATCTGACCGTTGGTCTTTTGTCAGCCGCTTTAAGCTTTCTATAGTAATATGACCGCCATTATACATATATGTAGTCAGCATTTCTATTTTTTGGTAACTAAAATTGCCTATAGATTCCTCTGTTATCTCATCAAAAAGAAAACTGCATGACAGAAGCATAGCTTCGTGATTCCCAAGTATAAGCTGAGCATTTGGTTGTTCCATAAGCCACAACAGCATCTGTACACCGCCATCACCATTGCGATCCGTTACATCTCCGATGATATATAGAAAATCATTATCTGAAAAATCTGCCTTTTTAAGCAGTTCAAGAAACTTATCCATAGGATAGCCGTGAAGATCTGAAATAACGTATATCATACCATATCTTTCCTTAATAACTTATAGTTTGTCTGAACGGAGGTTTATACCTTCAAAACAATCACAGCTGTTTGCTGCGTCAGTATCTGTTTATGTAATGCCTTTTACAGCGATAATTTTGACAAGATGCTTGTTAAATGCCTCTAAAGAATCAAGACGATATAACATATTTATAATGCTGTGAGATTTATGTGCAGTGGAATGACTGCACATCAGCAGCGGTTGAAATTCTTTCAGCCGTTCCATTGAAGCTTAAGCTTCTGACAGCCTTGCGACAATATTTTACACCATTATAGTCAAAGTGTCAATATTTCTCAAAAATAAAAATATCTAAACAGATACACTACAGTTCGTATTAAAATATGATACATTAGCGTTAATGTAAAATAATTCTGGAACTTTTTAGAATTATTGTTTTTCCAAAAATCTTACAGTTATGAAATAATGGAAGAGCACCGCCCGTGATTCATAGAAGCTGCGAATTGTGAAGAAAGTAGTGCAAGACTGGTGTGAGTCCAGCGTCACGCTGGCTGGTAAGCTTCTAAGTGTAAAATTATAATTGGCAGCGATAAGTATCATCTTTGGTGAAACAAAAATGGAATAGCACCCCCCGTGATTCATAGAAGCTGCGAATTGTGAAGAAAGTAGTGCAAGACTGGTGTGAGTCCAGCGTCACGCTGGCTGGTAAGCTTTTTTGTTTAAAAAGAACTTGCAAAAAAACAATAATAGTGCTATTATATATGATAGTTGACAAGCGAGCAGAAGGCTTGCCCGAAACTATAATAAAAATATTTTACGGCTGATACAAAAGGTTCGTCCTTTGGGCAAGGTGTAATTCATAATTTTGCTTAATAAACCAAGAAGCATTGTGTTTTGCGCCCTGCGGGGTGCATTTTCTTTTGTAAGCCTGAGAAAAGGAGTAATCAATAATGGAAAATCATGTTTCTCTTATCAGCATCATAGTTGAAAATCCCGAGTCTACAGATAAGCTTAATGAGC
Organism: uncultured Ruminococcus sp.; assembly: GCA_902773025.1. Taxonomy (GTDB): domain Bacteria; phylum Bacillota; class Clostridia; order Oscillospirales; family Acutalibacteraceae; genus UBA1213. The sequence continues at coordinate 3,563 of CACYDC010000161.1, read as the reverse complement.
TTCTTCACGAGTACAGCGATTATATCATAGGAAGAATGGGTCTGCCTTACCGTGAGAAAAAGATCAATATAATAAGCATTGCGCTTGACGCTCCGACAGACGTAATAAATACGCTTGCCGGGAAAATTGGTATGCTTGACGGTATAAGCTCCAAGGCTGTCTGCTCAAATGTTTGATAGATGAAAAAACTGATTGACAAGCTTGAAGCAGAAGGCAGTCTGGCAAGAGAAGAATATTTGTTTCTGATACAGAATTTTGACAATGAACTGTCAGAGTATCTCTTTGAAAAGGCACGAAATGCCCGTGAGAGAATCTACGGAAAAGATGTCTATATCAGAGGACTTATAGAATTTACCAATTACTGTAGAAATGACTGTCTTTACTGCGGTATAAGGCGAAGCAACAAAAACGCAGAGCGTTACCGGCTTACAAAGGATGATATAATGGTGTGCTGTGAAGAGGGGTACGGATTAGGTTTCCGAACCTTTGTTTTGCAGGGCGGCGAGGACCCGTATTTCACTGACGAAATAATGGTTGATATCATCAGTACAATAAAGTCAGAGTATCCGGACTGTGCGCTTACTCTTTCAATAGGAGAGAAGACACACAAAAGCTATCAGGCTTTTTTTGACGCAGGCGCAGACAGGTATTTATTAAGACATGAAACAGCTAACCCGGAGCATTATGCAAAGCTTCATCCGCCGGAGCTGTCGTGGCAGAACCGGGTAAACTGCCTGTATGACCTGAAATCCATAGGTTATCAGGTGGGATGCGGTTTTATGGTAGGTTCGCCGTTTCAGACAGCGGAAGACTTAGCAAATGAAATGCTTTTCCTCAAAGAATTAAAGCCGCATATGGTAGGTATCGGTCCTTTTATTGCGCACCATGATACACCGTTTTGTAATGAAAAAAGCGGTACTATGGAGCTGACGCTTTTCATGCTTGGACTTATCAGGCTTACCCTGCCGAATGTGTTATTGCCGTCAACAACTGCACTTGGTACTATTCATCCGCTTGGACGTGAAAAGGGCATCTTAGCCGGTGCAAATGTTGTAATGCCGAACCTCTCCCCTGTACCGGTACGAAAAAAATATCTGCTGTACGATAATAAGATATGTACAGGCGATGAATCCGCACAATGCAGAGAATGTCTGCAAACCCGCATGAAGTCTATCGGATATAATGTCGTAACTTCAAAGGGCGATTGTATTACTGAATAACAGTAGTTCGTTTTTTAGGAAAGGGGTCCGGGGGAGAACCCTTTGTTTTCAAACAAAGGGTTTCCTCCGGGGAAACTGCCCCATACATCAATATAAACAGAAAGAAGAATTCAAATGTCATATGATCCGAAATCCCTCAGAGCAGAGGATTTTATAAACCATGAAGAAATACTGGAAACTCTTGCTTATGCTGACGCTAACAAGAATAACAGAGAGCTTATAGAGCAGATACTCGAAAAGGCAAAACCAAAGAAAACAGGCAGAGGCGTTGAGTGCGCCGGTCTTACACACAGAGAAGCAAGCGTACTGCTTGCCTGTGATATTCCTGAAATGACGGAAAAAATGTACGACCTTGCCCGTGAAATAAAGGAGGCTTTTTACGGCAACCGTATTGTTATGTTTGCGCCGCTGTATCTTTCAAATTACTGCGTGAATAAGTGCGTGTACTGCCCATATCACTATCAGAACAAGGATATTCCGAGAAAAAAGCTCACTCAGGAGGAAGTCAAGGCTGAGGTTATCGCACTTCAGGATATGGGTCACAAGCGTCTTGCTATTGAAAGCGGCGAGGATCCCGTAAACAATCCTATCGAATACATTCTTGAATGTATAAAGACAATTTACAGCATAAAGCATAAAAACGGCGCTATAAGACGCGTCAATGTAAATATAGCCGCAACCACCGTTGAAAACTATAAAAAGCTCAAGGACGCAGGAATCGGCACATACATTCTCTTCCAGGAAACATATCATAAGGAAAGCTATGAAAAGCTCCATCCGGCAGGACCCAAGCATAATTATGATTATCATACAGAGGCTATGGACAGAGCTATGGAGGGCGGTATTGATGATGTAGGACTGGGCGTACTGTTCGGACTGGAGCTTTACCGCTATGAATTTGCCGGACTTCTCATGCACGCTGAACACCTTGAAGCTGTTCACGGTGTAGGTCCTCACACTATAAGTGTACCAAGAATAAAACGTGCCGCAGATATCGACCCGACTGTATTTGACAACGGAATTGATGATGATACCTTTGCAAAGATTATAGCCTGTATCAGAATTGCAGTCCCCTACACAGGGATGATAATTTCCACAAGAGAAAGCGAAGCATGCCGCGCAAAGGTAATGGGACTTGGCATTTCTCAGATTTCCGGCGGTTCAAGAACATCTGTCGGCGGTTATGCCGGATATACTCCGGATGAAAGACCGCATGATACAGAACAGTTTGACGTATCTGACCAGAGAAGTCTTGACGAGGTTGTACGCTGGCTTATGGAAAAGGGTTATATTCCGTCATTCTGCACAGCCTGCTACCGTGAGGGCAGAACAGGCGACCGCTTTATGGCGCTGTGCAAGGTAGGACAGATACAGAACTGCTGTCATCCGAATGCGCTTATGACTTTGCAGGAGTTCCTCACCGACTATGCAAGCCCCGAAACAAAGAAGATCGGCGAAGAGCTAATCAGGCGTGAAATACAGAATGTTCCCGATCCGAAACGCCGTGAACGTGCGATAAACTATCTTGATGAAATTGTAAATGAGGGTAAGAGAGATTTCAGATTCTGAGGAGATTATAGTATGAGCCTTAACAATACACCTTCTGCTGACAGACTGCATATCGCATTTTTCGGAAAGCGTAATGCAGGCAAGTCCAGCGTTGTCAATGCCGTAACAGGTCAGGAGCTTGCCATAGTTTCTGATACTCGCGGCACAACTACCGACCCAGTTTCAAAGGCAATGGAGCTTCTCCCGCTCGGTCCTGTTGTAATAATCGATACCCCCGGAATTGATGACGAGGGCGATTTAGGCGCATTGAGAGTTAAAAGAAGCTATCAGGTGCTTAATAAAACCGATATTGCCGTTGTTGTTATTGACTCGGTTATCGGCATGACCGCAGAGGACAAGGCTCTGATCGAACGCATCAAAGAAAAAAATATTCCGTATGTCATAGCATACAATAAAAACGACCTTGCAAGCATAGATGTAAAAGACAGCCATGAAATACTTGTCAGCGCAGAAACCGGCGACAATATTAACGAACTTAAAGAAAAAATCGCCGCACTTTCAAAGGGACACGAAAATACAAAAACTATCGTTTCCCATATGCTGAAAAAGGATGATATCGCCGTTCTTGTCGTTCCGATTGATGAATCTGCGCCTAAAGGACGGCTTATTCTCCCTCAGCAGCAGACTATCCGTGATCTGCTTGACCATCACTGCATTGCCGTTGTGACACAGCCGGAGGAACTTACGCAAACCCTTGAAGCTCTGAAAAAAAAGCCCGCTGTCGTTATTACCGACAGTCAGGCTTTTAAAAGGGTAAGTGCGGATACACCCGAT
>CACYDC010000160.1 GCA_902773025.1 uncultured Ruminococcus sp. | reverse complement strand
GATAACACATGATAATGATATAGCGGCAAGGGCAAAAAGAAGTATAAAAATCAGCGATGGTCGTATAATTTCGTAAATAATTTTTAATTTTCGTTATCATTAACAAAAATCAACCTGTTCGTTATTGCATATTTCCTAAAAAATCTAATTAAAAATTAAGAAAAAAGATTGACAACAGGATAATATGTGTTATAATAAAATCAGCAGGTAAATGGTGCCTGTAAAACAATCATAATAAACAGGAGGTAATTAATTATGCCAGGTTTAGATTTACATGATGTTGAACTTAAGGAATTTCTTGCAGAAATTGATAAATGTGAGGGAGATGTTTTCCTCGTAACAGATGAAGGCGACAGACTCAACCTAAAGAGCAAGCTTTGCCAGCTGATAGGTCTTACAAGTCTTATTCAAGGCGGTAAAATTGCTAATGCTCATCTTGAGTGCCAGAAGCCGGAAGATGAAACAAAGCTTTTCCGCTTCAACATTTTTGGCAACAAGGAATAAAAATTTAATCATCAAAAAAGAAGGCAGGCGCAGAGCTTGCCTTCATTTTTTATAAGTTATTTGTTATTTATAGTATTAAAGCTGTCACAGATATCCTTCATACAGCATATATTGCATTTCGGACTGCGTGCTGTACAGACAGCCCTGCCGTGAAGGACAAGCCGATGACAAAAATCATTTGATTTATCCTCAGGCAGGAGTGGGCGAAGTATTTTTTCTATTCTTGATGCATCCTTTATATTATGAAAGCCGAGTCTTGATGTAATTCTGATGCAATGTGTATCTACAACGACTGCAGGCTTACCGAAAATATCTCCCACAACAAGATTAGCTGTTTTTCTGCCGATTCCGGGTAGTTTTATCAGTTCGTCAATGGTATCAGGTACAACGCCGTTGTGTTTTTCGCAAAGCATTTTAGCCATGGCAGAAATATCCTTTGCTTTGGTTTTATATAATCCGCAGGATCTGATATATTCTTCTATTTCTTCAGGCTCGGCTTGTGCAAAGCTCTGAGCATCAGGGAATCTGCTGAAGAGCGCCGGTGTTACCATATTGACACGTTTATCAGTACATTGAGCTGCGAGTCTTGTAGCAATAAGCAGCTGCAGCGGATCTGTGTATACAAGTGAACATACTGCATCAGGATATTCTTTTTCAAGCAGCATAACAGCTTTATCAGCTTTTTCTTTCGGTGTCATATGATCATCTCCTTATTGTTTTAAGGTGTGTGGGGACAGACATTTTGTGTTTGATCCTGAAATTACAAAATTTTTAATATTGATGAGTCTGACGCCATTTTTCTCTCATACTTTCAAGATAAGAAATGTTTTCCTTTGTATATCCGAACACAACATTGGGGCAATATTTAGCAAACGTATTGAAAATCTTTTCTTCGTCAGCTTTATTTTGATTAAGAATATTTATCCTGTGTTCGCCTCTTGCAGTGTCAAATACAAGTGCTTTTCCTACGGTAGAAAAATTCACTTTATCTTGTTCAATATAAACAAGGTATACTTCATTTTTATATGAAACTGTGTCCGGTTTATCAGTTGCAGAAATCATTCTGTCTGATACTGTCAGATATTCGTCCTGATATATTATGCTTGTCATGTGCTGATCAGACATATCATAAATTTCGGGATTTGACTTTACTGTAAAGCTTTTTTCTGGTGCAATGAGGTCATGTATGCCTATACCTGCCATAACAAGACAGATAAGCGCAATGACTATACATAGCAGAGCAAGACTCGAAATATTGCCGTTCATTATATTGAAAAGTCCGAATCCGCCTGCCCCCAAGAAACCTATAATACCTGCACCAAGCATGATCTTTGCCTGTTTTTTTACCTCATTCAGGATTGTTTCTTTTCCCATTTTTAATACCTCCGCACGTATAGTAATGGGACACCGTTGTATGGTGTCCCTGTTTTTTAAAGAAAGCTTAGTCCTTCTTTTTTGTATCAATTTCTTCCTTTGCCATTTTGATGAAATCATCAAGAGGTATAGCGCCGAGATTTATATTTTTTCTCGAACGAACCGAAACGGTTCCTTCTTCGACTTCTTTATTGCCGATAACAAGCATATATGGGATTTTTTCGAGCTGAGCTTCTCTGATCTTATATCCGATTTTTTCATTTCTCAGATCAGTTGTTACTCTCAGCCCTGCAGCAAGAAGCTTTTCTTCAATTTCCTTTGCCTTATCAGCAAGGTTTTCGCTGAGAGGCATAACTCTTGCCTGTTCAGGACTGAGCCACATCGGAAGTGCGCCTGCAAAATGTTCGAGCATATAAGCAAGAGTTCTTTCAAAGCAGCCGAGAGAAGTTCTGTGAATGATATAAGGAAGTTTTTTCTGACCGTCGGTATCAATATAATACATACCGAATTTTTCTGCAAGAAGCATATCAATCTGAATTGTAACGATAGTATCCTCTTTGCCGAATACATTTTTATACTGAATATCAAGTTTCGGGCCGTAAAAAGCAGCTTCATCAATACCGACTTCATATTTAAGACCGATATTATCAAGAATATTCTTCATAGCACTCTGAGCGTGTTCCCATTGTTCAGCTGTACCCTCATATTTATTGTTGGGGTTAGCAGGATCCCACTGTGAAAAACGGAACGTACAGTCCTCAAGAAGTCCGACTGTATCGAGGAAATATTTAGCAAGCTCAAGACATCCTTTGAATTCCTCCTGAAGCTGATCAGGGCGGATAATATAATGACCTTCAGAGATCGTAAACTGACGCACACGTATAAGACCATGCATTTCTCCTGAAGCCTCATTACGGAACAGGGTAGATGTTTCAGTCAGACGCATAGGAAGCTCACGGTAAGAACGCTGTTTGTTCAGGAATACCTGATACTGGAAGGGGCAAGTCATCGGACGAAGAGCAAAACACTCCTTAGTTTCATCATCAGGATCACCAAGAACGAACATACCGTCAAGATAATGATCCCAGTGTCCTGAGATTTTATAGAGTTCACGTTTTGCAAGGAGGGGAGTTTTAGTAAGCAGACAACCCTTAGACTGTTCAACATCTTCGACCCATCTCTGGAGAAGCTGAACTACTCTTGCACCCTTGGGCAAAAGCACGGGCAAACCCTGACCTACATAGTCAACAGTCGTGAAATATTCAAGTTCTCTTCCGATTTTATTATGATCGCGGAGCTTTGCTTCCTCCATAGCCTTAAGATGTTCTTCAAGCTGAGAAGCCTTCGGAAAAGAAACACCATATACACGGCAAAGCTGTGCATTTTTGCTGTCGCCTCTCCAGTACGCGCCAGTGCAGGCAGTCAGCTTTATGGCTTTGACGGGAGAAACGTTCATAAGATGAGGGCCTGCGCAGAGATCAGTAAATTCGCCTTGTTTATAAAAGCTGATTGGTTCACCTTTATCAGTGTGTTCCTTGCAAAGCTCGACCTTATAAGGTTCTTCCATTTCTTCAAGAAGTTTAACTGCTTCATCAGGGGGAAGAAGGAATTTTTCGATTTCAAAACCTTCTTTAACAATATTTTTCATTTCCGCGGTTATTTTTTCAAGATCATCGGGAGAAAAAGGCTTTTCAACATCAAAATCGTAGTAAAAGCCGTTATCGATAGCAGGGCCGATTGCAAACTTAGCATCAGGGAAAAGTCTTTTTACAGCCTGAGCAAGAATATGTGATGTAGTATGCCAGAAAGCTTTTTTACCGTCATTGTTATCAAATGTGAGTATTTCAAGCTCGCAATCGTTGTTTATAGTTGTACGCAGATCACAAACTGTTCCGTTGATTCTGCATGCACAGGCAGATTTGTACAGTCCCATACCGAGAGATTTAGCAACATCAGCTGCCGTAACACCGCTGTCAAATTCCTTGACAACACCGTCTTTCAGTGATACCTTTATCATTTTTATTACCTCCAAAAAAATATTAATTATACTGCGTCAGAATAAAAAAAGCCGCGCCCTGTGCAAAGCACAAAGGGGCGAGGCTAAAGCTTCACGGTTCCACCCTGATTTCCGGCAAAATGCCGCTCAAAAGACCCTATAACGAAGGTCAGACGTTCCGATTCAGGCAAAGGCGTTTGTCGGAAAGCTCAGAGGCGGTATCGAAAAAAGCGTATATGCGGCGGCTTTCAGCCGATGACCTCCGCTCTCTGAAATATACATGAGCTATTTCCGCTTCCTCATCACAGCAGTACAATATCATTTTTGATAAGAGTAATATATCATTTTTTTGATGATATGTCAACTATGTTGCAGAAATTTTTTATTTTATAATTTAATAATTTAGATAATTTAGTTTATTTAACGAGGATAGTTTTTTATAGAATGAGAGGTTGTATTATGTTGAGGGTTAGTGTAAAATAATTCTGGGAGATTTGAAAGACACTGTCGCATGACTGATACGTTATTACGCTAAACAAATCAGTACTGCGGGAACAACCTATTTACGCTTACTACGCATTGAGCAAAGCGAACGGAATCGCGAATACGACACCGGCGGCACGCCGGCGCGAATCGACTGTCCGGGCACCGAGCTGTAAGCTTTTGCAGAGAGAAAGCTTTAAATGGTAGTGTGGCAGGGACTCACAGCTAGGGTCCCTGACCCCCCCTGCGCTTTTTGGAGTAAAAAGATTTCGCACTCTGCGGAGTGCGACCAGGAGCTCTGCCCCACGGACTCCCTAAAGGGACTAACTTCGTGTCGCCCGCGGCCTTTGAAAAGGCCGGCGAAGCTTTTGTGTTTTGTCACGAGAGTAGTCTACTATTAGTATCCCAAAATCAGCAGGTGCAGGGGCCGCTCGCCCCTGCCGAGGTCCGGGCGAGTAGCCCGGCAGGGTTTGGGACAGAGTCCCAACAAGACTAGAATGTGGAAACGAGAAAGCGCGGCACGCCGGCTGGAGTGTTTTGATTGTAAAAATAATGATATTGTGATATAATCATAAAAAAGAATCAACCGGAGGTTTTTATGGATATAAAGGTAAATGATATATTAGAAATGAAGAAGCCGCATCCATGCGGAAATACTGATGCGAAAAAATTTCTGGTGTTAAGAGTAGGAATGGATTTCAGGATCCGTTGTATAGGATGTGGCCATGAAATAATGATACCCCGCGTCAAAGCAGAAAAGAATATACGAAAGGTTATCCGTGAAAAAGAGAATTAGCTTGTCTGTTGAACTTTGAGATAAAAAATAGAAAACAGTATAAGCGGAGGGAATAATAATGCTTGATAAGCTTAAAGTCTTTGAAAACAAATACGAAGAAATATCTTCCAGGTTGTGTGATCCATCGGTAGCATCAGATGCCGAAAAATATACAAAAACAATGATGGAATTGAAAGAAGTTGAACCAATTGCACTTAAATACCGCGAATATAAAAAATGCTTCTCAGAAGCGGAAGATGCCCGGGAAATGCTTTTTTCAGAAAATGACAGTGAATTGCGTGAAATGATTTCATCGGAATTGACGGAACTGGAAGAACAGCTTGAAATTATAGCAGAAGAATTGAAATTACTTCTTTTGCCGAAGGATCCGAATGATGAAAGAAATGTAATAATAGAGATAAGAGGAGGAGCTGGAGGAGAGGAAGCAGCATTGTTTGCAGCTGTTCTGTACAGAATGTATTCGATGTATGCTGTAAAAAAAGGCTGGAAAACTGAAACAATGGGTGTAAATGAAACAGAACTTGGGGGATTCAAGGAAATCAGTTTCATGATAACCGGCGGTGGAGCATATTCAAAGCTGAAGTTTGAAAGCGGTGTTCATAGGGTTCAGCGTGTTCCGGAAACTGAAACACAGGGAAGGATTCATACTTCAACTGTAACGGTTGCGGTTCTTCCGGAGGCAGATGATGTAGAGGTCAGTATAGACCCTACTGAACTGAAAATAGATACTTTCCGTTCAAGCGGAGCGGGAGGACAGCATATCAATAAGACGGAATCAGCAATAAGGATCACACATCTTCCGACAGGGCTTGTAGTTGAATGTCAGGATGAAAGAAGCCAGTATAAAAATAAGGATAAGGCAATGAAAGTGCTTAAGTCCAGACTATTGGAAGCAGAACGTGAAAAACAACAGAACAAGGTTGCGGATGAAAGACGTATGCAGGTAGGAACAGGCGACAGAAGCGAGCGCATAAGGACATATAATTATCCGCAAGGACGTGTGACAGATCATCGTATAGGATTGACGCTTTATAAAATTGATGATATACTGAATGGTAATATTGATGAGATAATAGATGCACTAATTGCTGCTGACAGGGCAGCACAGCTGTCATTAGCAGACAGTGATCATAGTTGATATAAAAATGGAGGTTTTTAAATGAGTAAGAGCCAATTTTCGACCAGTATATGGGAAAAAATCAAAGTAGTTATTGCAGCATTATGCTTTATTCTGATGATAATACAGATTAAATCAGGTATTGATATGATAAAGGCGAATAATGATCTCCCGCCTTTGGTTACATTTGAAGAACTGGATCATCTTAAAGAAGGTGATAAGGTAAGAGTTGAACTTACAAAAATTGACGGTTCTTATGTTGGTGATACGGTGCTTGGAAATGCTCCGCCTCCGAATTATTATTTTGTAATTACAAAAAATCAGAAAATACTGGTTCTGAGATCTATTCCTGATACTAAGATTGATGCACAAATATCTGAGCTTATGTCTAAAAAAGCAGAAAGCGTGCGGTTTAAGGGTACAGTAAAAAAAATGACAGACAATAATGTGAGCTTTCTGAATATTGAGCTTATTTCAGGAAACGTACTGAGAAAAAACGAGATAAAGGGCGGTACTCAGGATGCAATGCTCAGACAGCAGATAGATATAATATCTGAGGATTATCAGATAGATAATAAATACATAGTAGCGACTTTTGTAGGAGCAGTATTGATGTTTATACTGGTTGTTCTGGCATTGAGGAAATCAATAAAGAATATGGTTGTCAGTTTTATGATACATACGGGACACGCCGAGGAAAAGCAGCTGTTGAAAAAAGAGGATTATTTATTTGAGAATGACGGAACATATAATGGATCTGAAGAAACCAATGGAGAATTTTTTGTTAATACAGGACACAATCTCAGAAATGAGGGTTCGATTGAACAAGTTTCTGCTGATCTTATGACACATATGGTTTCTGACGGAGATATGTTCTATGAAGGAGGTGTCAACGAAGAGGGAAATTTTTACGTTGACAGCGAAAACAAAGCAGGCACACTTTACGGTGATCCGAATGATCCGGATAATATGATAAAAAAGTATTAAGGAAGATTAGAATGAAAACATTGCAGTTGTCCTCAGGCAAGGACGATATCAGAAAAGCAGCCCGGATAATAAAAAACGGCGGACTTGTCGCAATGCCGACAGAAACGGTATATGGACTGGCAGCAGATGCGCTTAACGGAGAAGCAGTCAGAAAAATATTCAAGGCAAAGGGCAGACCTATGGATAATCCGCTGATAGTTCATATTTCAGATATTTCACAGGTATATGCATTGGTCAGAGAATTTCCTGAAAAGGCTAAGATACTCGCACGTAAATTCTGGCCCGGGCCTTTGACAATGATTTTGCCTAAATCAGCATTGATACCTGACGAGGTGAGCGCAGGTCTTGATACAGTGGCTATAAGATTTCCTTCACATCCGGCTGCACAGACTCTGATTGCTGAATCATGTCCGCTTGCTGCGCCTTCGGCAAATTTGTCAGGCAGTCCCAGTCCCACAACAGTACAGCATGTCCGTGACGATATGGATGGCAGAATTGATGCTATAATTGATGGCGGTGACTGTGATGTAGGAGTTGAATCAACGGTGATAACGCTTGCTTCAAATATTCCTGAGCTGCTTCGACCAGGCGGAATAACATTCGAGCAGCTAAGGGAAGCAATAGGAGAGGTCATAATAAACGGAGCAGTCATCAAGCCGCTTAAAAGCGGAGAAAAGGCTGCTAGTCCGGGAATGAAATATAAGCATTATTCTCCAAAGGCAGAAGTTGTATTGATAGACGGTGATAATGAAAGCTTCTGGGAATATATCAATCGGAACGCATCCCAAGGAGAAGCGGTACTTTGTTATGATGGGGATCTTGGTCATCTTAGACTGCCATGTATTTCTGTTGGTAAATCAGATGATTATGAAACACAGGCACACAGACTGTTTACAGCATTGAGAAATGCAGATGAAATAGGTCTTAAAAGAGTATATGCTCACTGTCCCGAAAAAAAGGGAATAGGACTTGCTGTATATAACAGAATTATCAGGGCTGCAGGCTTTAATATCATTAAGCTGTAGAGGTTAAGATAATAAGATGGCTTCGCAGATTTACGATTTAATGTCAGCGTGTTGTATTTATTATTTATGTATTTATGATTTAATACTATACAGAAAACGGTGAGAAAATGAAAAAAATAATTGTTGGTCTTACCGGACAGACAGGCGCTGGAAAAACCACAGTATGTGATTATGCCGGAACACTAGGATGTGCCGTGGTGAATGCTGATAGGGTGGCAAGAGAAGCTTTATCGCCGGGTTCAGACTGTCTTAAAAAGCTTGCAAACTTTTTTGGATATGATATAATAGATGAGGACGGAAACTGTAAACGAAGTCTGCTTGCACAGAGGGCATTCTCAAGCAGGGAAAAAACGGACCTTTTGAACAGTATTACTCATCCATGGATCATAAGAAAAAGCCGTGAATATATCAGAAATTATCTGAATAAAAATTATGATATAGCAATCTTTGACGCACCTCAGCTTTTTGAAAGCGGAGGCGACAGTTTTTGCGATATAATAATATCTGTTGTTGCTCCGGAGAAAGTACGGCTTAATAGAATAATGGGCCGTGACGGTATAGATGAAACCGCAGCTGTTCAAAGGATAAAGGCTCAGCACGATGAAAGCTATTATACCACAAGATCTGATTATGTGATTGATGGAGGAGAATCGCTGGAAAGTGTATGTACTTCATTTTTGAGAATATACGAAGAGATAAAGAAGCATATTGAAAAAGGGTGACCAAATGGCTGAAAGAAAAAAACGAAAACATAACAAAAAAATGAATAATATGTTTAGCAAGGTCCTCAGGCTTATAGTATGTATGGCAATTGTATCAGCTGTTCTTGTCGCTGCGGCATTCGGGATGAGAACTGTACATGATAATTATGTATATTCTACATATCCGCTAAAATATGAAAGCTATGTGGATGATGCTTCAAAACGCTATGGAGTAGATAAATATCTGATATACGGTGTGATAAAGACAGAAAGCAATTTTGATCCCGATGCAGTTTCCCACGTTGGCGCGCAGGGTCTGATGCAGCTTATGCCTGATAGCTTTGAATGGATACAGACATATTATACAGATGAAGAATATCAGAAATACACCTTTGAAGATCTCAGTGATCCGGCAGTCAATATTGATTACGGAACTCACCTTCTGTCAATACTTTTGGATATGTATGAAGTAGAGGACACTGCTGTTTGTGCATATAATGCAGGTGTGGGCAATGTTAACAGCTGGCTTGAGGATAAGCAGTATTCTGATGATGGTAAACATCTTAAAATCGTGCCGTTTCCGGAAACGGAAAACTACAGGCATAGTGTCGCGCAGAATAAAAGCTGTTATACAGAATTGTATAAAGAAGAATAAGACTTATTATCAGGGATACGTACAACTATTTATCAAAGAAAG
>CACYDC010000159.1 GCA_902773025.1 uncultured Ruminococcus sp. | reverse complement strand
GTAAGATTCAGTATCAGCTATTTCAACACGGATTCTGATTTTGAAGTATTGAAAGAAATGCTGGATTACATTGAAGAAAATTCATAGAAAAGCAGGTGGTAGTATTGAACTTTACTGATATGGATATCAAGTGCGAATACAGGTCTTTAATTGATGATGTTGTCCGTGATTTTTATATTCCTTTGCTTGGCAATTCTGTAAAGTACCAAAGGGCTGTAGGATTTTTCTCATCGTCAATACTTGTACAAATTTCAAAGGGAATATCAGGGCTTGTAAAAAATGGCGGAACAATCGAACTTGTAGCATCTCCAAGATTATCTCCGGAGGACATTGAGGCGATAAGAACGGGATATAAACAGAGAAATCAAGTTATTAAAACAGCCGTTTTGGGAGAATTGAAATCAGCAAAGAACAGATTCGAGGTTGACAGATTAAATCTTTTGGCGAACTTGATTTCAGATGGAATACTTGAAATAAAGATTGCGTTTCTGGAAGACGGAAACAATCGTGGATTATATCACGAAAAAATGGGAATACTTACCGACTCGGACGGAAATAAAGTTGCATTCTCAGGCTCTATGAATGAAACCGAAAATGCTCTGATGATAAATTATGAAACAATCGACGTTTTTTGTTCATGGAAAAGTGACGATTCAAAGGAAAGGGTTCTTACAAAAGAAAATGCTTTTATTTCTATTTGGAATAATAGCGAACCTAATATACAAATAATCGATTTTCCGGAGCTTAAAGAAGAAATCATTGAGCGTTACCGTGTTTCTAAACCAAACTATGACATTGATAATGAAGAATATCCTGTTTTGGAAATGCCAATCAATTCTGAAACACTCACGAATAATTATCCGTTGATCCCTTCATCTGTTAAACTTCATGATTATCAGAAAGAGGCTATCAAAAAATGGCAGGAAAATGGTTATCGGGGAATATTCGATATGGCAACAGGAACGGGAAAAACTTTTACCGGGCTTGGTGCATTAACACATCTGGCACAAATGCTTGATAACAAATTAGCAGTAATTATTGCTTGTCCCTATCAGCATCTTGTAGAACAGTGGGTAGAAGATATTGAAAAATTCAATATGCAACCTATTATCGGATATAGTGCATCCGGTCAGAAAGACTGGAAAACACGGCTGGAAAGAGCTGTAAGAAATCAGAAATTAGGTGTAAAGGGAAAAGAATTTTTTTGCTTTATATGCACAAACGCTACCTATTCATCAAATTTTGTCCAGACTCAACTTCATAAAATAAAAGGTGATTGTCTTTTTATCGTTGACGAAGCTCATAATTTCGGTGCAGATTATCTTAGCAGACTGATGATTGACAGTTTTAATTATCGTCTTGCTCTTTCCGCTACCCTTGAAAGACATCATGATGAAGAAGGTACACAAAAACTTCGTGATTACTTTGGGGCAAAGTGTATTGAGTATGACCTTGAGATGGCTATCCGAGAGGATAAGCTGACAAGATATAAGTATCACCCTATCATAGTCAGTCTTACGGATGAAGAATTAAAAAAGTATTATGATTTAACAGCCGCAATCTGTAAATGTCTGAAAAAAGATAAACATGGCAAGATAACTCTTAATGAACAGGGGAAAAGGCTTTGTTTACAGAGGGCAAGATTAGTTGCAGCAGCAGAAAATAAAATATGGGAACTCAAAAAACAGATACTGCCCTATATTGATGATTCTCATATGCTTGTATATTGCGGTTCTGCATCATTGCAGGATGACCTGCGTGAAAATTTGGAAGTAACTGCTGATGAGATGAGACAGATAGATGTTGTAACGGATGTTCTTGGAAATAAGATGAATATGAAAGTTTCACAATATACCTCAAAAGAGGATATTGAAGAACGAAAAATATTGACATCGGAATTTGCAAAGGGAGAAACAATACAGGCATTAATTGCTATTAAATGTTTGGATGAAGGTGTTAATATTCCAAGCATAAAAACAGCGTTCATACTTGCAAGCACAACAAATCCCAAAGAATATATCCAAAGGCGTGGAAGGGTTCTGCGTAAATTTCCGGGAAAAGACTTTGCTGTTATATTCGATTTTATAACACTTCCAAAAGATATAAATGATTCTGTCGGTTCT
>CACYDC010000158.1 GCA_902773025.1 uncultured Ruminococcus sp. | reverse complement strand
CTCTGTGCGAACAGGCGATCGCAAGCGCACCCGGACCAATATGACAGCCTATACTCAGCGACAGCGGGGCCGCGTGTATCTTATATCCCGGAAATGCTTCCTTTATCTCAGCTTTCCAGCTTTCTACATCAAATAACGTCATATCACAATATGAAATATGCAGCGTCATTTCTCCCTTATCCGCATATTCCTTGAAACGGCCTTCAAAATCATTCTTCATTGCCTGGATCATCGACTTTCTTGCCGCCTTTGTTCCTCTGCATTTCGAATAAGCGTCAAGCTTCTCTCCCTGTATCTGTAATACGGGCTTAAGATTCATGACATTTGCGATCAATGCGCCTGCCGCTGTGACTCTTCCGCCTCTTTTAAGGTATGTAAGACGGTTTACCATTATATAAATACTTGAAATCAATGCTTCTTTTTCAAGTATCTCGCAAATTTCCTTTGCCGGCATTCCCTTATCCGCCATACCCTTTGCGTCAATCACAGACTGATACTGTGTTACGGATATTCTCTTGTTATCGGCTACATAGACCCTTCCCGGGTATTCCTCCTGCGCAAGAAGCTTTGCTGTCATACACGAACTGCTCAAACCTGATGACATGGGAATATATACAAGATCATCGTACTCTTTAAGAATAGAATCCCACAGTTCTGTAAGCTCTCCGGGAGAAGGCTGCGTAGTGGAAACCGTAGTATGAGGTTCTGCAAGCATCTTATAGAATTGTTCCTGTGTAAGATCTATTCCCTCTTTATAATCCTTTTCATTTACTGTAAATGTCATATGCAGCAGATATATTCCTGCCGCATCAGCTTCCTTTTGGGTCATACCACTGTTAGTATCGGTCAGTATCGCTGTTTTTGACATGCGTTCCTCCATATATTATTCATTCTGATCATTATTGCGTTATTTTTTTAGTTTATCTTTCCGATAAATGAAACGATCTCATCTCTCATTCTGATCGCTTCTCTGCGGGCTGACTGAGCATATTCGCTTTCATCACAGCCTTCTTTTTTCCATGCGCACATTATTCCTCGTGATGAATTAATTATTGCGCCGCGGCCATTTTTATCAAATGCAGGCGCAACGTCCTTTGCGCCGCCGCCCTGCGCCCCGTAACCGGGAACAAGAAAGAATGTGTGAGGGAGCGCTGCTCTCAGTTCACCAAGCTGTTCGGGATATGTTGCGCCGACAACTGCTCCGACAGAAGAATATCCGCTGTCCCCCATTGCCTCACTGCCCCAGTTTTCACACATATTGCCCATAGTACGGTATACAGTCAGACCGTCATCAAGCTTTCTGTCCTGAAGCTCACCGGAAGAAGGGTTAGATGTCTTTACAAGCGCAAAAATACCTTTATCATCGTTTTTACAAATTTCAAGAAGCGGCTTGATACCGTCCGTTCCAAGATATGCATTTACAGTCAGCGCATCTGCGCCAAATGCCTGCGCAGTTTCTCCTTCAATATCCGTTGTTCCCAAATGCGCCTTTGCATATGCCTCCATCGTAGTACCGATATCATTACGCTTACCATCCGTAATGACAAACATACCCTTGGATTTTGCATAAGCGATAGTTTCTGCGAGTGTACGTACACCCTGCCAGCCATACATTTCATAATATGCAGCCTGAGGTTTTACAGCAGGTACGATATCGCAAAGCGCGTCTATAAGGCCTTTATTGAATTCTAAAAGCGCGGCAGCTGCGCCTTCAAGTGTTTTTCCGTATTTGTCATATGCAGCTGTCTTTATATAACCCGGAATGTAATCCAGCTTCGGGTCAAGTCCTGCTACAGTAGGATTCTGCTTTTCCCTGATATTTGATATGAGTCTGTCAAATGACATTTTTATTCCTCCATTTTCATTATAAATCGTTATAAACTATTCTTCCGCCGCATACAGTCAGCTTGACTTTTGCGTCAAGCGTAAGTCCTTTAAACGGTGTATTCTTAGATCTGCCATGTAGCTTCTCAGGATCAACTGTCCACTTTTCCGCGCGGTAAAGCATCAGGTCTGCCGGTCTGCCCATTGTCATATTTCCAGCCTGTATACCAAGTATCCTCGCAGGAACACAAGACATTTTTTTAATAAGCTGAGCCTCTGTCATAACCTTTCCGCTCACAAGAACGGTATATGCCGCAGCAAATGAGGTTTCCATGCCGATCGAACCGTTGGGCGCTGATTCAAAATCAGACTTTTCCTCAGGAGTATGCGGCGCATGATCGGTAGCAATTGCGTCTATAGTTCCGTCCCTTAACGCATCAATCATTGCAAGTCTGTCACGTTCGGTACGCAGCGGAGGATTCATGCGGTAATCAGCATCCCTTTTAAGCAATTCCTTTTCGGTCAGCATCAGGTAATGCGGCGCTGTTTCTGCTGTGACCTTTACTCCGCGGCGTTTTGCATCGCGTATCATATCAGCTGATGTATATGTACTTACATGACAAATATGTATCGGTACATCATATGCAGCCGCAAGCGCAATCTCTCTTGCTGTTCCTGCATCCTCTGCCGCCCTCGGCATACCATTTATACCAAGCTCAGCCGATATCTCACCTTCATTTACCTTTCCGCCGGCAAGATAAGGATCCTCACAATGCGCAGTTACAGGTATTCCAAGCTGAGCGGCTTTTTTCATTGCATTGACCATCATAACAGTATCCGCCACAGGCTTTCCGTCATCACTAAGCGCCGATATTCCTGCTTTGTACAATTCATCAATATCTGTTGCTTCCTTGCTTTCAAGGTCCTTAGTGATTGCCCCCACAACATATACATGCGCATCGGCTTCCTTTGCTTTATTCAGTATATATTCCACAGTTTCAGCGCTGTCTGTTGCCGGAACCGTATTAGGCATAGCAAGCAGACTTGTTACTCCGCCTGCCGCTGCTGCTTTACAGCCTGTAATAATATCCTCTTTCTGCGTCTGTCCAGGGTCACGCAGGTGTACATGAAGATCAACTAATCCAGGAACCGCAGTCAGGCCTTCGCCGTCAATTATCTGCGCTGTATCGTCAGCAAGCTCCGTGGGAGCAAAAACACCGTCTTTGATATAGATATCGCCCTTATTATCTACACCATTTTCAGGATCAATTATATGAATATTTTTTATCAGAATACTATTCATCATTTTCTCCTTCTGCATTTTTAAACAGCTTTGCAAACGAATTTTTCAGTCTGCGTCCAAAGCGCGGCTTGTTTTTCTTATCCAGTTCCTCAAGTGTCATTTCACCGCTTCCCGGCGCAAACGGATCAAGAGTATTGTCCTGTTCATACCCATTATAAAAACTCATATTCGGGTTGTCTGCCGCAGGAACAACAGGTTCTTCGATCGGCACAGGCTCCGGTACAGGCTCCGGCTCAGGCGCATACTGCTTCTTATGAAGCTCCTCGATCATTCTGTTATATTCCTCAGCATTTACACTTTCCAGACGAGGTACATTCGTAAGGGGTGTTTTTCTCACTTCAACTGCATCGTAATTATTTTCTGCGTATTCAAATACAATATCTGTATCACGCTCAAAAATAAATTCCGACTCCTGCGGTTCAGCAGTTTCTTCGTCAACTGATACTGTTTCGGCAGTTTCCGTCTTTTCTTCCTCGACTGTCACAGCTTCAACAGTTTCTGCCTTTTCTTCAACGGCTGTCACGGTTTCAGCTGTTTCTGTCTTTTCTTCCACGGCTGTCACAGTTTCAGCTGTTTCTGTCTTTTCTTCCACGGCTGTCACAGTTT
>CACYDC010000157.1 GCA_902773025.1 uncultured Ruminococcus sp. | reverse complement strand
TATCGTATCTTGCTAAGATTTAGTATTATTATACCTCAAAATTAAATTTAAGTCAACTATTTCAGGATATAATTCCGTATATACAGAACTTCGCTAGTGTACGATATACCTATCTTACACAGGAGATTTGCTATGGTATATTCTGGAATCGACAAACGCATCAGAGAATTAAGGTTAAAGCGAGGCCTTACACAGATTGAACTTGCAACAATGCTGGGTGTTTCTAAATCGGTTGTGAGTTCCTATGAGAACGCCGTGCATCTCCCTCCTTATGACATTCTGATAAAGATTTCCAAAATCTTCAATGTATCCTGTGATTACCTGCTGAACAATGAGAACAATAATACAATCTCTGTTGACGGACTGACAGAAACACAGATACAGGCGGTTGAATCTATCATTCACGAATTGAGAAATATAAACAATAAAACTTGATTTTTATTTTTTGCTCTATCAGTCCTGTAAACGCTTGTAGCGACCTCATAATACCTTTTGCTTACAGGGATAGCCAAACAAATTGAACCTGTTAGAACGCTCTCAGAGGCCTTTGAGGGTGTTTGTTGTTTTGAATAATAATATTTAAGTATTGACATTATAGTTAAAATATGGTATAATATAGAAAATGGGAGATATAGCGTTTATCACTGTTCACTTTATCGAGCGGGACAGTTTAATATAGATAAAGGGGAGCGGATAACCCGTTCCCCTTGTTGTTCTTAAAATATTAACTTCAAATCCCATAACGTACAGATTTCAGCGCATAACCTGTATGCGTTCAAATCTATATGCGCTATCCAGTCTTTCAAAGAATCGAGCGGGTTCAACATGAACCTATGACAACCTCAGAAGCATCCTGATTATGTACTCAGATTTTGATAAAAAACTTGTGTTTTTATATTTACAGAATTACCAGCTTTCGCCATTGGTAAGGATGAGGTCAGCAGTTCAAATCTGCTTAGCAGCTCCAACATTTAAGACTGGAAACGAAAAGTTTCCGGTCTTTTTTTGTTGTTTTGTGAACTTTTCAAGCAGGAAAGTGAACGTTTCTATGACCTCCTGTTTTGTGCAATAGCGATTTTTGCAAACTCCGGTGCAATTTTTACACTCATAATAGAGCAGAAAACCGTTGCACCACAATGGATTCAGGGATTTTAGACAGTGCAATTACGTTGCAATTTTTCAAACATAATTTTGAAAATCAATTACTGATCTGAAAAGTAGGCTTTATCAAGCGCACCTGATACCTGTCCATCCGTGCTACGTCCTTTGACATAGTATTTCAAGGTCATTGCCGCTGTTGTGTGTCCAGCAGCCGCCTGTGCTAACTTAATGTCCTTAGATTGGTCGTATATGTCAGTCAGTACCGTTGTACGGAATCTGATAGGCGTAATCTTATCGTCAAATTCAAGGTCTTTCTGTATCCTCTCACACATACGCCTGACCTGTGTATAGCTAAGCGGTTTATCACCGCCAATAACAAAATCTGAATCCTTGCCCCTGACAAGATGATTCAACGCTATAGTATGCAGGTCAATGTAGCGTTCACTTGCCGCTGTCTTAGGTTCTTTGATTTCCGGTAGGTTTCTAGTAGGGTGAGTAACAACCCTTTGAACGTGTAGCATCATGCTGTCAATGTCTATATCAGCCCATTTCAGCCCTAACACTTCTTCAAGGCGTAGGGGGTGCAAGGCTTGAATAGCCATATACGCCCTGTCTCTGGGGCTTGTAATCATGTCCAGATTGCTTATGATATAGCGCATCTGCTCCACTGAATAAACAGAAGTGGCCTCAGACGCTTTACCAGTGATTTTTACACGCTTAGATTTAAGGGGATTCTTCGGAATCAAATCATCGTCAACCGCCATATCAAGAATCATGTTTAATACTGTCCTGCACTTGTCTTTCGTTGCTTTGGCCTTGTCCATGCTGTTAAACAGGGCTTGTACATCGTTGGTTGTGATGTCCTCTATGGCCTTGTCTCCGAACGCAGGAAGGATATATAGGTAAAGATTGCGGTTATATGATTCAGCCGTTACAGAGGCTATATTGGGTTTACTGTACAGATTAAACCAATCCAAGGCATATTTTTTGAAATTGTGCTTTTCTTTCTGTTCTGTAGTGCCGCCTATCAGGTCAGCCAGCTTGTCAGCGTATTCCTGTTCACTGTTTGCATGAATCCATCTCTTTTTGCCGCCAATCGTTATAGCACGATTGATTTTGTATGCCATTCCATCAACTCCCTGTAATGGCACACAATCAGGAAAACTAATGAGGTTGTCAAGGTTCACGGGCGGGGAATCCGCCTTGCCGTATGATACCACATTATTTGACGGTATGCAATTCAACTGACTTCCAATATAGTCAATCAGACTACTTTTTAATATTCTTTTTGAATTTGAAATAGAAAAATATGGTAGTGCATCATTCTCTAAAATAGTATTACATTCCTGTTTTGTTATCTGTAAAGCGTTACATACATTATCTACCGTCATTATGTCAGGAAATTTATTGAAAATATCATTGTCTATAAAAATCTATCCTTTCTCTTTAAGGGTGTAGGCAAGTTCAAGCAGAAACCTACCTGAACCTGCCATTTTGTGTAATTTAATTTGAATATTATTATTTAACCTGAATTATTCACGGCGTTAAGTCCGGATGAAATTTCACCGCCAGTTATTTGAAGATAGGCAATTCATCAGTAACGTGAGCAGAGTTATCCGTAAAAAGGGCGTATTACACCTCTGCTCATGTTCACGTGCTTTTGAAATTGCCAAGGTTCCCCAAATTGCTGCTTATTCCAGCTGTGGAAGTCTCCGGATATTTTCAAGGGTCTCGTAGAATTCTCTCTTATATGGACAGCTGCTGCAAAGTTTGAATACGATATACCTTGCTGAATGCACAGCTTTTGCAGCTACCTTCAGCAGTTTTAGGCGAATGGTGTCGATCCGCTGTTTCCTCATGCTTGTGGAAAGCGCCAGCCGCCTAAACCAGTTGAAAAGATTGTAGGCAAGAGCATGTACTTGCAGACGATTGGCGTTGACCACCCTGGAACGACTGCTTACGGAAGAAAAATCGAATCCGTTTTTTCCTTCCTTGATGAAGTTCTCCATTTTGCCTCTGCCGCAATAAAACTGAACCACCTTGTACGGCTCCATTTCCATCGTGGTGACAATGAACGTGTACAGATGCACCATCTGACCGTACGGCTTTTCGATTTTGAAGACCACTCTCCTGGGATGTGTCCAGCTGCCAGCCTGATACTCAAACTCGCCGTATTCGACGGCATAATTGATCACGTTGTCACGGGTTGCCCGGTAAAGAGCCTCGTCTGCATCGGCAGCATATTTGATCAGCGTCGGGTTCTGTTTCAAGCGGATCGCGTATTTACAGTCATTGTCTTCACAGACATTATATAGTTCCGGAGCGGCAAACCCGCTGTCACCCCTGAGATAGAGCGGCATAGATGGATGTTTCGCGCGGTATTCCTCAAGAAGTGGTAGCATGAACTGGTCTGCGCCGTTGCTGCAGTACTTTGTCCCGTCTCGAAGCTCTGCCTTCAACAGGTCGCCGGTCAGGCCGTCATAGCAAAGCAGCGGATGATAGCCATGGGCCTGATAATGGAAGTTGAAGCCTTCTCCTTCCTGACGGCCATAGGTATTCAGCAGGGTGGAGTCCAGATCAAACAGCATGTGTTCCGGAAGCCGAACGGAATAGACGGCTTCTCGCATTTTTTCCGTGATGGCTTCCAGTTGTAAAAGAGTAGCTTCGTCCATACGATTCCAAAAGCGGGACAGCGTAGGCTGCGATGCCAGCTTCTCCTTTCCGAGGATAGCCGTCAGTACCGGATCGCGTACCAGCTCATCAGCGCAGTCATCCGTGAAGTATGCGGATATGATCTGATAGATTACCTGCATTAGGTTGTCCGGATCCGTATGCTTGCGGCAATTCGTGTGGTCATTGGTCTTAAAAATCTGGTTCACAAGCGTGATCAGGCCGATCTTTGCAGCGAATTCTTTGATGAGGAGCAATCCCCCGTCGGAAGATAGTTCGCCACCATTGAAATTGATTTTGATTTTCCTATTGCTTTCCAGCGAAATAGTGTTTATAATCGCCATAGAGGACCTCTTTCTCCTGGTAATTGATTGATTTGACACCTTGATTTTACCAGAGATCAGGTCCTTTTTCTATTCACTTATTGAGTGAGAACACCAAAACTTGCAATTAGAGTAACTGAGCCATTTCCGGCCGCCATCACCGTATTTGGGTGAATAATATAGGGTTAATATTCCAACCATCTTACGAAGGTTTCCGAAATTTCTTCTTGGCAGATGATACAAGGTTATATTTCCATAAGTTTACGAACTG
>CACYDC010000156.1 GCA_902773025.1 uncultured Ruminococcus sp. | reverse complement strand
CCCGTTTTGCGTAGTTTCGTAAATCTTGCCCCATTCTGTCAAAAACTAAAGGACCGCATAGCAATCGGCATAATGCGGCATTTTATGCCCTTTTACAGCAATCTGAGAAAGGAAAATTTTATGATAAAAGTAATGTTCATCTGCCACGGCAATATATGCCGAAGTCCAATGGCTGAATTTATATTAAAAGACATGGTAAAAAAGCTTGGCGTTGCAGACGAATTCATGATAGAATCGTGTGCAACAAGCCGTGAAGAAATATGGGGAGGTATCGGAAACCCTGTCTACCCTCCGGCGCAAAAGGAGCTTGCAGCCCATGGTATTTCCTGCGCGGGAAAGCGCGCTGTTCAGCTGAAAAAGTCGGATTATGACAAATACGATTATCTCCTGTGTATGGATAATACAAATATCCGTAATGCGAAAAGAATAATTGGTAATGACCCTGACAGCAAACTCCGGCTTTTGCTTTCTTTTACAGGGACAAATGACAGTATCGCTGATCCATGGTATTTCGGAAATTTTGACCGCACATATGCGGATATAGTCCGCGGCTGTGAAGCATTTCTGAAACATCTGGGCTATTGAAAAGATATCGGAGGTTAATTATGTACAAAGTAACAGAGATAATTGAGCAGGATTTTGGCTGTGAAGGACTTCCGGATGGACAGGAACCTATGTGTGAGGTGGTCCTTCAATCGGATGACGGTAAACAAATTACTATATGTGTTTCTGATAAGGAATTATATACAAAAGAAATTTCAGAAGGCCAGACGATAGACTATACTGATGGTATAATTACTAAAGTAGGCTAGTACGAATTGTATTATACAATTCGTAATTATAAATCAAGTAATACAAATTGTTTATAATATGTCCTCGGATTAAACACATAATGTATAATTTTATAACATTATACAAATAGTATATAAAATTGATAAATAAAAAATCCCTGACTGTTAGCTGTGTGTATATCATAGTCCAACAATCAGGGAATTATTTTGTTTTGTTAATTTTATGAGAATAGTATCCTCTGTTTTTACACACCAAAAAATTCAGGCATTTCTTCAATATTGATTTTCTGTATAAAGCATTTTCCTATTTCCTTAAGAAATATAAAATTAATATGCTTGCCGCTGCTTTTTTTATCTCCTCGTGTGGCTTTTACAATTTCTTTAAGACTAAAATCTGTGCTTAAAGCCATTCCATATTTATCAAGTAATCTGTAAATTCTCTGCGCGGTATTATTAGTTGTTATACCTTTCTCTTCCGTTATTCTTGTAAGCATCAGCGCACCGATACCGACAGCTTCACCGTGAGTTATACTGTTATATCCTCCGAGTTTTTCTATTGCGTGTCCGAATGTATGCCCGAAATTCAGGATAGCTCTTTCTCCCGTATCACGCTCATCCTGTTCTACTACATCACGTTTTATAGAAACACATTCATAGATAATATCCTCTATTATATCTGCGGCATTTTCTGTTTCAAGCCTTTTAAATAACTCACTGCTGCGTATACAGCCGTATTTAATGACCTCGCCCATACCGTCACTGAAAAACTTTTTCGGCAATGTATCAAGAGTATCGGGGTCAATAAGTACAACTGACGGCTGCCAGAAAGCGCCAACAAGGTTTTTGCCCGACGGCAAATCTACACCAGTCTTTCCGCCTACGGAAGAATCCACCTGTGACAGCAGGCTTGTCGGTATCTGAACAAATTCTATTCCGCGCAGATAACTTGCTGCGGCAAATCCGGCCATATCGCCCGTTACTCCTCCGCCAAGCGCAACAACAATATCCGTTCTCGTAACATTATGCTCATAAAAATGCATATACATCTGCTCGATAGTTGAAAGGCGTTTTCTTTCTTCTCCGGCTTCAAAAACAAACAACGATGTTTCAAAACCGTTTTCTTTGAGAGAATTCTCAACTCTTTCGGCATAAATAGGCGCAACATTACTGTCGCTTACTATCACGGCGCGTATTGCCCCTGTAATATTTCTGACATATTTGCCGGTCTGAGAAATAATCCCACGTTCAATATAGATGTTGTATGGTTTTCCTGTTTTAACTTCAATTGTTTTCATTCGCCCAGTGCCTCCTTGACCATACGGCTTTTAGCCAGAATATGCTCCAGTTCCTGTCTGTTGTCAGTATTAATAGCGTTTTTAATTTCTTCAAGATGTTTTATCAGTATATTAATTTCCTCGGTAAGTGGTTCTCTGTTTTCCATAAAAAGCTCAGCCCAGAGTTTTTCGTTTATACGCGCCACCCTTGAAACATCCTTATAACTTCCGGCCGAAAAACCGTTATGCTTGGGACAAACAGGACTCATTACATAAGAACATGCTATAACGTGCGGAAGCTGAGATGTAAATGCTATCATTCTGTCATGCTCCTCAGGGGTAGAATAAACTACATTGCCAAAGCCTATTTTACGTACAAGTGTATCAATTCTTGACACGGCGGATTTGTTGGCTCCGCAAGGAACAAGGATACAGCTTGCATTATTAAAAAGATCAGCTTCCGAGGATACGAATCCGTTTGTTTCCTTGCCTGCCATTGGATGACAGCCGACAAAAGAAAAGCCGTATTGATGTGAAAGTTCGACAAGCTCCGGGCATATTTCTGATTTTATACCTGAGCTGTCGATAACTATACAATTTTCGGGAATAAGTTCCGCATTATTCTTAACGAAGTTGACAGCTGCTTCCGGAAAAGTTCCGAGGATAAGAATATCAGCTGATTTAAGTGATTCTACGGTGCCGATTTCATCTATAGCGCCGCACTCCAATGCATCCTGAAGCGGCTTACGGCTTCTGTTTATTCCGATAATATAATTATCCGTATATTTTTTTAATGCTTTTGCAAATGAACCGCCTATAATACCAAGACCTGAAATAACGATATTCATATTTAAGCTGCGGCAAAATGCCGCCCTCCTTCCAATTTATCTGTTTCTGATTATACCACCATGTTCTGTTCAATTCAACACTAACCGGCGTGCCGCCATGGAAATCAACTTTCTTCTTCAGAATATTGGGACTCTGTCCCAACCCCTGCCGGAGGAAACCCTTTTTTGAAAAAAAGGGTTATCCCCCGGACCCCTTTCCAAAAAAACTTGTGTTTATTCTATTAAAATGG
>CACYDC010000155.1 GCA_902773025.1 uncultured Ruminococcus sp. | reverse complement strand
TGAAACCGGCAATACTCAGTTGCTCTTGACCACAAATCATAATCCTGGGCGCGTCGTAGTTTTTCGTCATACTTTAGACCATATTTTTTAAGGCTAGATGCTCTCATAACAACAGTAGGATGGAGAATCACATCTGCAAAAAAAAGAACTGCCTTGACATAAGCATCATCACCATAATCAATTATAGGTATTCCCGCCCGGCTGCCAAAACATTCTGCCCTGGCAGACAAAATATCTGTGTCCTTATGGCTTTCCATATATCCGATTTGCTTTTCAAGGCGATCAGGAACAGCTATATCATCAGAATCCATCCGAACGATGTATTCGCCCCTTGCATGCTTTAGACCACAATTGAGTGAGTATGCAAGTCCGGAATTTTTTTCGTTCCTCAGAACTATGATACGCTCATCATGAAAACCAAGAGCGATTTCCGAATCGTTTTGTGTTGACCCATCATCCACTACTATAAATTCAAAATCTGTATATGTCTGGCAAATTATACTGTTGATTGACTCTCTTAAATATTCCTCAGGTGTATTGTATGTTGACATAATTACACTAACTTTTGTCATACTAAGTCTCCTTTCTGCCGGTCAACTGATTCCCACTAATATCTCCGACTTGATATATTGCTACGATAAGTATAATGATCATAGTATAATATTCGTTAAAGTAAAAGATGCCTCCCTTGTAATTCTGTACTAAAAGCGAGACAAAGCATAGAATACCGATTATTTTGTATTGACTTTTGCGTAGCTTTTTGGGAATACAAAGGAAGAAAACAGCTAAATACAGAAGGAAGCTAAGAACTAATCCTCCACGGTAAATAATGCCTAAATATCCGGAGTCACTAGAAAAACCAAAATTGGCTAATCCTTCCGTCCCGAAAATTGACTTTCCCGTACCAAATATAGTTGCGCCAATACTTGGCCATCTCCAGTAAAAGGGATTGAGATGATAATAAGTTCCTGAACCTTCCTGTTCGGTCATATTATTAAAATGCTCAGTGATCTGCGTGATCCATCTGAATGTGGATGGCGCAACACTTTGCAGATAATTTATTACATAAGGAAGAAACGCCATAACAAACGCAATAATCAGAACAAAGCCAATCTTCCTACTTATTGATGTATTGTTATTCATAAAAATAATGAATATCAGACCGATCAGGAATACAATCAGTCCGATTCTTGCGTTTACTGCTGCTGTTAGTAGCAATCCTGGTATAAACAAATAATATTTTGAGCTGTACTTTAGTGAGAAAACAACTGCTAAATCGGCAAGTATACCGGATACAACGCTTAATCCTGACCAATAACCATCCCCCAAACCAAAGGATCTCTGAGGGTAAGCTAAAAATCTATCCATTGTAATGCCGCCTGCGCCGTTATTGATCAAACTGGTTATTATCTGTGTACGGAGATTATTATTTAAAAGCATGGCTATCACAAAAGCGCTCTGGACAACGGATGCCCATAGCAACCAGTTGACAAGATGCCTGAACTCATATTTATTTTTTTTCATGAAAGCGCATATATATGCAGCGTATACAATACTGTACAGTATCAGCTTTATAAAGGTATAACCATAATTCCATCTTCCTCCGGAAATAAAAGTAATCCCTGACGAATATAAGGCGGCAATCACCATGATATATATATAAAGCTTAATTTCCTTATTCGGCACAAAATCCGACAAGTTGATCTTTCTCTTAGTACACACTAAATATCCTATCACAGAAATCACAAACAGAACATCTGTAATAGAGACACCAGGAAATATGGCTGGTCTGTATATCATTAAAAATACAATACCTGTCATCCAGATATGATCTATAGCTCTCTTTGATTTCATAACAACTCCTACATCAAGATTCATCATAATGGGTTCAAAACATAATAAGCTTTATTATGTGTTTCCCTGAATACTAATACATGCTTTTGTACACTTTTTGCAGTGAATACACATTGCTTCATCTATGATAGGGTAATAAAACCCCTCATTGTCAAGCTTCATGGAAATGGCATTCACTGGACATACAGCTTTGCATATACCACAGCCACAGCATTCTG
>CACYDC010000154.1 GCA_902773025.1 uncultured Ruminococcus sp. | reverse complement strand
TGTTTCTCCGCTCTTACGGAAATAGAATGCATACTTATATGGCGCGGTTCCACCGCTTGCTGCTCCTGTAAGTGTGACACTCTTACCAATATTAACACTTGCAGTGCTAACCTTCGATTTATTTATAAGCGGTTCCGATACTTTGATTGTAAAGGTTCTAGTCTTTATACTATCCTTTGCATCCTTAACTTTTATCATTACCTCATATGTTGTCGCTGAACCCGGAGTAAGTGTTGCTGTTGTTTCGCTGCCGAACTCTGTACCTTTTAATTTCCACTGTGTTTCTCCATTTTTACGGAAATAGAACGCATATTTATATGGCGCTGTTCCGCCGCTTGCTGCACCTTTCAATTTTATATTTTGTCCTATCAGTGCATTTACAGTACTTACCGAAGATTCGTTTTTCAATGGTTCTGTAACAGTGATATTAAAGTTTTTGGTTTTTACAATACTTCTTGAATCCCTTACCTTTATCATTACCTCATATGTTGTTGCCGTACCGGGATTAAGGATTGCCGTTGTATCGGTACCATATTCTTTGCCTTTAAGAGTCCAATCTGTTTCACCGGATTTTCTGAAATAGAATGAATATCTGTAATTTCCCGATCCACCAGCCGCAACTGCCGTAAGAGTTATCTTGTCACCTATAACAGCTTCAGTCGCGCTGACGGAAGATTCATTAGATAGCTCAGGTGTTACCTCAAGACTAAGTATTTTATCCTTTATTTCTCCTGTAGCATCCTTTACGCTCAGCTTGAGATCATATGTAGTTGCTGCATCGGGCTTGAACGTTGCATTGGTATTGGTAGTATTGGCAGTTCCGATTACCGTCCATGTGTTGGATGACAACTTTTTATAGCTGTATGTATATGTATACGGATCAAGTCCGCCGTCTATATTTGCATACATTTTCACACTGTTTCCAAGTATGATTTTTGTGTGGCTTAATGTAGAAGAATTTGTCAGCGGTACGGTATTGAATGTGATACCATTATTCGATGCATATGTTTCCGAAGCCGACTGCATATATCCGGTAATGCTGAATCCATCCGATACTTTTGTATTTCTCTCGCCCGAATCATAATAATAACCCAAAGCTCTTAACCCGAGCACAGTAACACTCTTCGGGACCTTTATGCTTCCAAGTAATGTACAATCATAAAAAGCCTCACTATCTATCGTTTCGAGAGCGTTCGGAAGCGTTATGTTTTCTATGGATGAACAATTTTTGAAAGCTAATTTTCCTATTGTTTTCAGTGTAGAAGGCAGACTTACGGTCTGCAATGTGCTCACGTCGTAAAAAACGTTGTCCGGCAAAGCTGTTACTCCTGAAGGTACTGTAATACTTGTAATATTTGTATTTGCGAAAATAGTAGTTCCAGCAGTTTCCAATCCGACAGGGTAGTTTATCTGAGAAAGACTCGTACAGCCGTTGTATGCAGATGTACCGATTTTTTTCAGTGAACTCGGGAAGTTAACCCACTCCAAGGAGGTACAAGCATAAAATGCGGATGACTGTATTTCTTCAAGTCCTGACGGAAGATTGATTGTTTTAAGTGAAGGACACTGCCAGAAGCTCTGTTGTCCGATAGTCTTCATAGTACTGGGCAGATTGACCTTAACAAGTGAATCCGAATAGGCAAAAAACAGTCTCGGGATAAATGTTACACCCTCAGGTATCGTTATCTCTGTAATATTTGTTCCCTTGAAATTATTACTGCTTGAGTCTCCTTCGAGAGATATCGGATAGTTGACCTGTGAAAGATTACTGCAGCCGCTAAAAACATAACCATTCATTTTCTTTATGCTGTCCGGAAGGTGGATGCTTTCCAGAGCGGTACAACCTGCAAAAGCATTTGAGCCTAACGTTTCAACACTTTCGGGAATCGTAATATTACTTAACGAAGTGCATGAATTAAACATAGAATTGCTGATCAATGTAAGTGATGACGGCAATTGAATGTCTGTAAGGGCCTTACATGAAGAAAACGCACTCTGACCTATAGAGTTTACGCTTTCAGGAATAACTATATTTGTAAGTGACGTACAGTTTGAAAAACCGTTGTGCCCAATCGTTTCAAGTCCTTCCGGAAGAGTGATCGTCTGCATTGAAGTACATCCGTTGAACGCGCTTGTTCTGATCTCCTTCAATGTTGACGGTAGATTTACTGTTTCAAGCTTATTTGCTCCGTAAAAAGCATTTTCGGGCAGGAATGTTACTCCTTCGGGAACAGTAATTTCGGTAATCGCAGTATTATAATAAGTACATGTTCCGGCGGTCTGGAGCGAAGACGGATAGTTTATCGATGAAAGATTCGTACAATTAGAGAAAGTATTTGACCCTAAAGACTGAAGCCCGTCAGGCAACCGGATTGCTGTCAAACCGGTACAACTATTAAACGCGCTTGAGCCAATCTTCTTTAATCCGTTGGGAAAACTAAGATTTTCAAGAGCCTTGCACGAATGGAATGAATAATCGCCTATTTCGGTCAGTGTTGAAGGGAAATTGATATTATTTAATTTTCCGCATCCGTAGAACAAGTAGTTTGCGACTTTTGTAACGCCTTGAGGAATAGTAATTTCTGTTATTGCCGTATTACTGAAAACATTAGTTCCGCAGGTTTCCAACGAAACAGGATAGTTCACATTTGAAAGTGATGTACAGTTTGTAAAAACTGCATAACCCATTTCTTTCAGGCTGTTCGGAAGCTTAATCGATGCAAGAGAACTGCAAGTTGAAAATGTGTATGAAGCTATATTCTCCAGCCCTTCCGGAAGAGTAACCGATATCAATGCTGTACAGTTTGAAAAAGCTGAGGAGTGAATCTTAGTAACAGTCGAAGGCAGCTTAACGCTTTGGAGTGATGTAGAATAAGAAAGAAAACTTGCGGATACCGAAGTCACACCATCATCAACCACCAGTGATGTGACCTCATTTTTTGTAAATGACGAACTGCTCCAATTATAAACAGGCATATCACCTGTACCTGATACCCTCAGAATACCATTATTAAAATTCCACGTAAAATCGCTTTCTTCAACTGCGCTTGCAGTTATTACAGAGTCCGGCTGAACGATCGGCATAGCCGCTGCCGTTCCTCCGACAAGAGTAGCGCATAACGCTAAGGCAAAGAATCTTCTCAACAGATTTCCTTTGTTCATATATATTACCTCCATCCAAAATGTATTAAACGGATTTTACTTGTTTTTATAGTACATTTTGAAAAAATCAAAGTCAATACCTTAACATAAAATTTAAAAAAAATCAGCTGCTATTCCAATGAAAAGCAGCCGATATATCAATGCTTTTATACTTTTGCACAATGCGTTTTCTTTTTATATTACTATTGAAACAGAGTTCTTCCTGAACCAATGATCAAGCTGTATTATATACGCAAGAATCTGCGGTGCTCTCATAAGCTGACCGTACCATGGAGATGATATTTTCTCAGGGTGCTGTATTATCTCTTCCACACCGTCTTTATCAAGTATTTCATACAGCGGTGAATTCGTGTCATTCAGTATTTCACGTACTTTTCCCGCGCAAAGCTCAAAATATAAAGGATTATGCGTTTTGGGATACGGGCTTTTTTTTCTTTCGATTATACTGTCAGGCAATATCCCGCGGAATGCCTCCCTGACAATACCCTTTTCCCTTCCGCCAAAAGCTTTTATACTCCACGGAAGATTAAATGCGTAATCCACTATACGGTAATCACAGAACGGAACCCTGACCTCGAGTCCGTTATACATCGACATTCGGTCTTTTCTGTCATGTAATGTTATAACCGAAAAATAGCCTACGGCTTGCCTTTGCCTTTTGAAAGCAAAGCTTTTAAAAAAATATCATTTATAGATTATTTCTATTATGTCATTATATATTACTATCTTTTCAATAAACAACTGCGCCATGGTTTTTTTTTGATCAAATGACAGTCTGTCCCATTCTGTCATTATCATTCTCAGCCTTTTAGTTTGAGAAATATCTGTTATTTGTACTTTGTTGTATTTAATTTTTTCTTCAATTTCTTTTTTTTCCTGGTCCAGCTGATAAACCCGATCGTTTATATATTGTAAGAGTGTTTCGTTTGCTTGTGATACTTTATTGACTAATTCTTTTATTTCATCTGTTAGTCTTACTAATCTGATCTTTAATTCATTTTCTTTTTGATATTCTTTCCGTACATTTTCGGTTTCAGTAAATTCGTATTCATTTATATAATGTGTTAAACACTCCATTACAATTTCTTCTATTTCATCAAATGTTAATGTTACTGTTCTTTTAAAACAAAAATTTGCTTTTCTTCCTCCACAGTTAATATACCTTTTGCTGTTTCGCTGTCCGCTGACAACAGAAATATGCAAGCCGCAATATCCGCATTTCGTCAGTCCTGTCAGCCAAGTCTTTTTTCCTTTACCGCTATTCGTCACCGGCTTGTTTTTATCAAGCTCATACTGAACAGATAGCCATTGTGATGAGCTTATTATTCCTTTATGCTTATTCATCTGAACATGTTCATTTGTGAGATCGTTAAACTTGCTTTTTCCTTTATTTTTCCTTGTGCCATAGATTGTTAGTCCATACTCTCCTGTATAATATTCTATTGGTTCATTTATTAATGCTCCTTTATTTTTTAAATACTGATATACATCTGCATCTGCTCTGACATATACCGGATTTCTCAGAATTCTTCCTATTGCTACAGAAGTAAAGTTTTTCCCGCGGTTTGTTTTATATCCTTCTTTATTCAGCTTCTTTGCCAGTTCTCCAAGGCTTTTGCTTAACATGTATTCTGAATACATATATTTAACAGCCTGCATTTGTTCGGGGTGATCGCTGTCTATTTCCAATTTTTGTGTATTTATTCCATCAATTTGTATAGGTACCTTTTTAAATCCATATGGCGCTACGCCTGCAAGAAATAATCCCTTCTTTGCTCTTTCATAAAAATTATCCTTTACTCTTTTCTGGATCATATTTCTTTCTAATTCTGCAAATACCATGATTATCTGTAAAGTTGCCTTTCCCATTGCAGTCGATGTATCAAATTGCTCATTACACGAAACAAATTCAATCCCATGTTTTTCAAATCGCGCATATATCCCTACAAAATCCTGTAAGGAACGACTTATCCTGTCAACCTTGTAGACAATGATCTTATTTATCTTTTTCTTCTCAATATCCTTCATCAGCTTTTCAAACTGAGGCCGATTAGTATTAGCGCCGGTAAATCCTTTATCAGTATATACTTCATATTCTTCGCTGAATATCAGTCTTTTACAGCTTTCTATTTGTGCCTCTATAGATATACTGTCTTTTTTATCAATAGATTGTCTGCAATAAATCGCGATCATTAAGATCACCTCAATTTTTCCTATATTAAATCACTAATAAACAATTATTACGAACAATACTATTCTCATTTTAAACAATAGATATTTAAAGCTTTCCCCACTGGACTCTTGGCAGGCAGAAGCCTCCATGCAGCCGATTTAATCTATATGTTAAGTATAAAAATGCAGCAGAATCATATCCTGCTGCACATTTTTTTACTATTTATAGAGTTTCAGCAATTCTATACATCTTTGTGTCACATACTGATTCCTTTCTTGTTTTTCTTTTATATCATATACCGGCTCATATTCAATTACAGATATATTTTTTATTTTTTTCTGTGTTTTTTTTAAAGCTTCTTGGTTATAATCACATTTTTTAGGCTTATCGTTATTTATCATCATATTTCCCCTTATTGAGTTTTGCTAATGTATATGATCGATTTTTATCATTTATTCGATTTTACTGTTGATCTAATACTATTCTCTCTTACAATCCGCACTTTTTTATTTTTGTTATTAATAATACAAAAAACCGGCGGATCAATTATTACACTGAACTGCCGGTTTTACATTTTATCATATTTTTTTAAACTTGTACTGAAATGCCTTTACGGCCGGAAGGTCATACGCGGATCTTCTATTCAATCTGTCAAAATACAAAAGCATTTCTTCAGCATGATCCTTTGACTTCATTACTTCAATGTTATCCTATGGTTCCACAGGATCTGCAAAGATATTATCCTTATAACCGTTTCCGTCAAGCCATTTTGTATTTGTCATTGTTTCGGTAAAGCTTACTGTTTTGGTCTGGTTTTCTTCAATTATTACTGATTCTTTATTGTCTGTCTTATCAGTACTATACCGCCATGACCAATTTGTCCTGATTACATCGTAATTTCCTATCGGAAGGTCCTTTATTGTCTGACTGCCATCACCTTTGATAATTATCTTCATATCTATCCAATCATTATATCCGGGATCCTTGCCCTGTATCTGGAAAATAAAACTCTGTTCGCTGTTCAGTCCATCAGAAAGACATCCCTGAGAAGTTATCGTCAGATTTCCCCTGATGTAATCGTATTTTGCATAGAAAGACTGTTCTGTACTTGAACCATTCTGAGGCAATAGTATATTATCGCTTCCTTGCAGATAATTATCAGGTACTGGACGTGTACAATCTCTGTCCGTAAACCACCCTATGAATTGATATCCCGGATAATCTGTTTTCGCTGTTATTTGTCTTGTGGGCTTTTCTCCCAACGGCACACTTTCCTGGTTAAGATCAAGAAGCTTAGGATCATCTCCCGGCGGAATATATGTGTCCGGCCCATTTTTCTCAGGCATTACCGCATTATAGTAAAACATCACCTGATCTAAATGAGTATATACAAATGATATTTTATTATTTACGAACTCTTCTGTTTCACTTGATACAACAAGAGTCTGCGTATCATTTCCAAGAAAACGGAAGTTTTGTATTGTGGGTGAGGTTTCTTCTACAGTTGAACCAAATTTCTTATTCGGAAGTATTTTATACAATGTTTTATATACTGTTTCCGAGCCTATATTAACCGCTGTAGAGTCATCATGTTGGTATAAAGTAAGTTGGCCTGTAATTTTATCGTACCAATCCTTTATATCCTCCTCATCATCACTGTAAATTGAATATGTGACTTTAACCGGATACTGCTTCTTGATATAATGCAGATGAATTTCCTTACTAAACTGTTTATCTGTAAAGTTTTCCGCAAACTCGATCTCAAGTGAAGAAGGTGGAGCCTGAGAAGGATCGCGATAATTAAAACCACTGAATTCCCTTTGTTCATACTCCCCTATTTCTCCATGATAGTCGATCTCTCCATATCCAACATACTGATATCCGGGATAATCAAACACCGAAGGAGTTATTGATGAATTCCTGTCGCCTATACCATCTATATAGTTTATTTGCTTGAATAAATAATGATTGCCATTTATCTCAAGAGCTTCCGAACCAGTGTCTTCATCCTCAACCATATATTTTATATGATAAGGAATATTTTTTTCATCAAATGTATAATAGAATGTTATTACATTCCTTTCTGCGACCTGGTCCTCTATATCATCATCCGATATTGTAATAGTATGGGAAATATAATACGATTTCGGAACATAATTCGCTATAGGTTCGTATTTTTCTGTGACAATGGATTTATCATTATCCAGAACTGTTTTAGGTTCATGCAGTGTATTTCCCGGAGTACCATCATCATTCAGTTCTATATAGCGTACCTCATACGGAACATGCTCACGATGTGCATAGTAAAATACACGCTCATTTTCAGAATCATTACCCTTCATAAGAATAGATGTACTGCTAACATATGGAAAATAATGAGAACGGTATTCGCTGCTGAGTTCCTTATCGACTTTTGCCTTGAATGTTCTTGTTAATCCTACAAAGGAATATCCCTTAGTATCACTGGCAAGCTTATTTGTAGTTCCCTCTAGATAATAATGAACATTATAATTTGCCGGCACAGATGTTGACCATTTCATAAACAAATCAATATCTCCCAATATTGTCATTGTATCCGGATTGAATGCATGCAAAACTCCATTTGAATCATAATAGTACCAACCCACCCGAGCTGCGTATGCCTGAGATCCATCTGAAAGTGTATAGCCCGGAGGATCAAGCTGATCTTCAATTTCAGATTGTTCTGATGTAGGAATATACTGTCCGAAGTCATGGTCAGCTATCTGCACAAACTGTTTATCTTCAAGATAGTCGGTTTCATCATTATAATATCTTACTGTGTAGGTCTTTGGTTTCCAGTATGCATACAATATGAGGTTGCTATCCGGCATAGTTGTAGTCTTGTGGATGACATTTCCATCATCTGAAACATCGGCAGCATACACCTTTTCTCTTGGAAGAAATAGATCTGATGTATACCATCCCTCAAATGTATAGTGCTGTGGATCAAGACCATCCGGTATATCAGGTGTGCCCTCCGGAATATATTCTGCTATAGGTGCTCCGTATTCCACAGAAGACACTGTCTTTATATCTGTGTTGTAATTTCTGAAAGTCAAAGTGCTTCGTTTGCGTAAATAGTGGAAAGGTGTGTAGTATATTTCATTTTCATCATCATGATATTTTGTTGATAAACGAATGCCACTATCATCCGTTATAACTTCGTAGCCCTTATATTTAAACGGGAATGTGTACGTGTTAGTGTTGTGCGCACACTGGAACAAATATCTGTTATCACCGGGATCAAACAAATCATATTGAATTTCGCTGTTTGATCCATTACTAATTTTTTCAAAATATATATCGTATCTATGCGGACTGATTTTTGCTGTAGAGTCACCCCACCATGCATACATGGTCATGCCTTCTTCTTCTGTTTCATGCCCTATTCTCATCATTTCCTTTGACATCGTCGGATAGGGACCGATGATATTGGAACGACCATCTCCGCTATGGTTCTCTCGATACTGACTCCCAGCCTGAGTACCCCACGATCCGAATTTATATACTACCGAATTATTTTCCTTATTGTTTACATCTCCACACGGTGAAACAGGCCATATAGACTCAATATCAGAATCATATTCAGCTTTCAGACTAATATAGTAATAAGTGTAATCTACATTATTTAATGTCTTTGTTTCTGTTTTCAGTGATATTCTGGGATCATCAGGAATCGTTACCACAGGGAGTTCTTTTATTGCATACTTCCACCAACCGGACAATGTATCGTCACCGTTTTTCGTAGTACTTGTGACTTGAATACTGCCATAAACGGTCTTTTTTTCTTTGGTTTTATATAATTTCCATGCTATGATATTTTGATCAGTATATGTTGAAGCACATACTCCGGCATCTTTTTTATCATTCAGATACCATTTATTATTATTGTTTTTGAATACCCATTCACCATTACTAATTTGGTAAACATTTATCTCCTGCTTTTGGTCGCTAAGATAAGTGTTCTGAGCACCGTTTGTATATTCAATATGAAGAAAATTTTCTGCACCGTTTACATCACATGAAACGTAATACACGTTTTCCTTATAATTGCCCTGTTCATCCTTTACGGCAGTAAATTTCCATTTTACTTCTGTTGAGGAAAGATCTATTATTTTCAGGCCATTAGCTCCACGATAGCTATATGAAGTTGAAGTTACTGCCTTATCATAACTCCCTTTATTATATATTATATAATAGGTATAATACTCATCATCCGGAAAATCCTCTTTATACGGAACTATGGATGTCTCACTTACATATTCCTGAGTTGGGGCAGATGCCCTTGCATATACAAATTTCAACTCATATTCTCTTCTACTATAATAAAGGGTTATGATCGTTGAACCGTCACCGTTCACCTCGATCGTTGAGGAATTATTTGCTCTGGTTGCTGCTTCATCAAATGCGAAATAGTCAAAATCCTCCAGTTCATTTAAACCAGTTGATTCGTTGGTATCTTCGATATTCTGATAATTATCCTTGTAGGCGCTGATAACATCATCAAGCGAAAGAAAACGGGATTCATCGGGAGATATCGTCAAGTTTCGTCTGCCCCAATATGAATACTTTGTTTCCCCGCTTCCATCAGAAACATCTGCATTTCTGTAAACAATATGATAAGAAATATCACCAATCTGTTCCCAGACTGCAACCAGTGTAATATCCCGTGTTACTTTTTTAGGAAAATCATCCTCAGGAATCACATCCGCACTGGTATATACATATGATTCATCATTATTCTTATATGCCCAGCCAAGAAAACGAAAGCCTTGTTTTGAAGGATTATTAAGAACAAGATCAGCCTCATACGGAGCATAGACCGGCGCAGTACCTGAACCGCCCTCTCCCAGTTCGACAGAAACAAGGTAATAATCTCTGTCATAATAACATTCAAATACTGTGGAGCCGTCAGCCGCAATTATCTCAAGCTGGTGGAACATCAGCGTAAAACCGGGATAAACATCTTCAAGAGAATGACCCTGTAAAGCTTCATCCTGATAATTGTCAGGGAATCTGTAATTAGAACTGAACTCTACGGGTACAGAACCCGTGGCGCCCATATTTTGTATGACATTTGTAAGATCATATTCATTTGTGCCGAGCCTTTGTTTTAGAAGACGTATGACATATCGAACATTTGACGGATAATAGAATACATTTACTGAATGACCGTCAAGCTCCGGATTATCAAAAGACAGCGTTACTGCATCACAGTAGTTTCCATCCTCATCTTTAGGGCTAAATCCCGGAATACTCGGACATTTTTCTGTTATATCATCAGAGCCTATAGGCATATTCGCAATAAAAGAAGGATATGGCGATGTTCCCTTATGTCCCTCAGCGTTTTCATCATAGTAATAATAGTTGATCTTGACTGTAATCGTCTGGACATTTCTGTCTGCACGGACATTCATGCTTACTACACTGACAAGAAAAAGCAGAAAAGCAGCTATGATCAAGTATGCTGCTTTTATATATCTTGTCTTCTTTATAGTATCTGTCATATCTGCTTCCTCCTTTCAAATCAAATTACTGATATAATTCTTTAATCATGAGTTGATGGGTTAACTCCCCAGGCATCAAGTACTACTTCCTTTCTGTCAACCGTATTTATAGATTTCTTGCCTATAGCCTGAATAGTTTCGGCGGCTACTTCTACATGAAGGTCATATCCACTGCGGGGAGCATCCCTGAGTTGTTTGATATGCCTGTATGTAGTTATAAGTTCGGGAGCAGGCGTACCCCCTGTCACAGGAACTTTGCAATAATAATATCCGTCTGTGTATAAAAACCATTTATCCGTATTAAATGTTATAGCGTAATCCTTTTCCTTTACAGGCTGCTGACCAAGAATATTTCCGCTGCTGTCTGTCCAGGTAGGTACTACCGCCACTCGCACATATACAGGATGATTTATTCCGTCATCAGGGGTAACTGTAAGATTGTGCTTATAATAATAACCGTCAACGCCTTTTGTTAACTGATCGCTGATAACCGGACTATCATA
This sequence comes from uncultured Ruminococcus sp., assembly GCA_902773025.1. GTDB lineage: Bacteria > Bacillota > Clostridia > Oscillospirales > Acutalibacteraceae > UBA1213. The sequence continues at coordinate 25,339 of CACYDC010000154.1, read as the reverse complement.
GACTGATGGATTAAATCGGTCTTCAAGCTCACCTGAACTGCTTCTGTATTTTGCAAGCAGCATCGTTGAGAAACCTGATATGATCAAAACTATTGACAACGCGATAATAATTTTGATTTGTTTTCCGAAACGATTCTTTTTATTACTCTTTGCTCTCATCAGAACGATAACCCCCTCTCATTCATACATCCTGTAGGATATCAATCGACCTGAACAATGTATGCATATATTTCAATTTTAAAGCTTTCAACGTTTTCTGTAGGAGCTGCTTTATTTTTCAGATCTTCGCTTATCCTGATAACATTATCCTTAAACAGACAATGTATATCTCTTTTTTCTCCCGGTTCTATTACAGATTGGAATTTATAGACTTTTCCGCCGTGAGCAGAATAAATATCATTAGTTTGTGACCATTCTTCTGATATATCATAATTCATCTTTGCATCATCAGAAGATTTCACCTCAATGTACAGATAATAAGATACCTCATTGTTCCCGTAAAGCCTGATAATCGGATCTTTTTCGATCTCCATTCCCGGCACTACAACATCATAAGTATTCTCAGTAACTAACTTTTCTGTACGAAGCTGGTAGGTATAGGTATTACTATCGAAGTAAGCTTCATGCTCAAGAATATCAACCTGACCTGCACAAGCTACCCTTGCTCCTTCGTCTTTATTTCCTGATGAAGTGTACCGAGCAAGCATCCCACAGACAAGCCGGAAGCTTATCAGCGTAAGTATAAGTATTACCCCAAATATATAATATATCGTTCTGCTGCAAAAAATGTGCAGTTTTGATTTTACAGAAGTACTGAATCTCACAAAACCACACCCTTTCATTCATTAATCAGTTCTCAGAATCATCTTCTGGTAAATGCTCTTTTTCGACCTCACTCTTTAGCTGTCTTATCTGCTCTTTTAGCTCTTCCTGTTTTTGCAGGGATTCTTTTCTTTCCTTTAAATATGGGTACTCAAACAGCAAAACTGCTAAAATAAGCATTAATATAAAACCGGCAGGAGATTTCAGAAATAATAATATTACCCCTAAAATGGGTATCCTGAATTTATATCTGCCCTTTATATCACGTTTCAGTACCGGTTTGTCAGGAACTTCATTTGCATCTCCCTTTGTTATGACCTTATCTTCTTTAAAACCTATTATTCTATGAATAACAAGGCTGCTTCCATCCTGATATACTACGATATCTCCCTTTTCGTAGGATTCCTGGGAACGCACTATAACCAAATCATTTACGCTGAGCTCAGGTTCCATGCTTCCTGACATTACAACAGACATTCCTACTCCGAATGGCATAGGCATTGAATTTCCGACAAGAGTTTCTGCATTCCATGCGTATATGCTTCCTCCGGCAAAAATGCTTATAACAAGAAGCATAATTATCCTGACAAGTCTTTTGGCTGTCATCTTTTTTATCATCAGGAACGCTCCTTATCTTCTTTATCGTCCCTTGTTCGCTTTCCTCCAACAAGGAAAAACAGTACTGCTGCTATGAATGCAGCAATCATCACTATCATAAGCAGAGTATACGGAGAATTATCTCCGGTCTTTGGCAAATCTCCAGCCTCGCTGTACTTTTTATTACCGGGATCTGCATTAAGACTTGCTGTAGTCTTGAATTCTACACGAACTGTGATAGTATCAGTAACAGACAAATCTCCAAGCATAGTATCATATTCGTCATTTTCCTGATCAAACGGCCAAGCCCAGGAGAGAGTATAATAATTACACCTTCCCCCTCCAAGTACTGATCTGTCCTGTACACCATTCAGTTCTTCAATTGTTCCGCTTTTATCTGACCCTGCCAAATAACCGCTGTTATCTGCCCTTAGCGATATAGTCAAAGGTATTTCGTGGCCTGAACTTATGGCTTCAGCTTCAACACACAGATCATAATCCAATGGAACAGACGATGTGTTTTGTATCGTGAATTTATAGTCATTCGACGTACCGGGAGCTATGACTCGTTCTGGAGAATCTCCTCCTCCCATGACAGTCAATTCACCATTTTCGTTATCATATGAGCAACGAAATATCTCAGCAGTGGTAGTATTTTTCCATACAGCGTTTCCGTCATTATCAAAATTTTCAGGCTGCCCCAGTACGACAGAACCGGAGGTTTCGTAATGTCCCCCGCTATCCTTATTTTTCGGAGATGCAGTACTTATCAGTGGAATAACATTTTCGACATTCCTGCCTGAAAAATACAGTATCCTGCTGAAAAGAACAACCATTGTTATCAGTCCAAGAATAAACAAAAGGAATGCTATTGTCAGTAAAGGAAGATGATTCTTCTTTCTAATTTCTTTTTCCAAAAGCAATATCCCCCTTTTTTCCTTAGATTATTTATCATTCTTTTTTCGGTATTTTCGGCAGCCGGACCTTAAATACTCCAGGTCAGACTGCCGAAAATACCGAAGCCCGGCACGGTCACTGCCACATATGGCCGGCCGGCTTCGGTTAATTTTTAAAATTTTTCCAAATACTCAGTCTGATAATTTCCAGATAATGACAGGTCATCAGTCAACCTGTGTAACTGTAAGTTTTGCACCGAATGATACAGTTAGAACAGCGCATACAGAAGAATCACTCATTTTAGTAGGAGCTGTTGCACCTGTGTAGGCAACCTGGACTTTATTTGCAGAATCAGTATCTGCATTGACTTCTTGATACTTTATTGCAACATAGTTGTCGCCTGATTTCTTAACAACTGCAAAGTTGTCATCGCCGCTATCGGATATCATATTGCCAAGGATAGTATCAAGACCGTCATTGGTGTCGATAGGCCATTCCCAGGTTACAGTCTTTGACCCATAGGTTGTTGAAAGATCACTATTCGGAACAGCTGTAGTAGTAAATGTCAAAGCTGTCTTTACATCCGCAACATTTGCACACTCTGTGGTATCAACCTTCCACTTTACCGGCAAATATGCAGAAGCAGCATTAGCAGCATCCTTCAGTTGATAAAGCTTAACACTGCCATCAACAGCGGTATTTGCTGGAGCCAGTGAATAAGTGCCGTCAGTCAATTTATAATAACTTGTCACTGTATCGGACGTAACTGTTCCCTTGTATTCAACCATAACACCATAGTCACCGCTATTAAGTACAATATCGGTATTGACATAGGTCTTATCAGATGCGTCCTTCGCATCGCCAAAAGTAAGAGCCGTTGAAACCTCAGGTGTTCCTGTTACTGATATTGTCAAGCCTTTATCATTTTTTGTACCAGGTGCAACAACCTTTTCAGTTTTTGTTGCCGCTGAAACAGTTGGACTGTTTGCGCCCCATGCCTGAATAGAATTACCGTCTGCCGCAGCATATGAATCCCCAAAGAGGTCGCCTGATACGGTAGCCACAACTCCGAATTTAGCAACTCTTGCAGTATCCTGAGTGCTGTCCTGTGTAACATACTTTGCATATGTTCCGCTTACAACACTTGCTGTGAGCATTACACCTACCAGAAGAAATCCGGCAGCTCTCATAGTTACGTTTCTCTTCATTTACATTAACCCCTTTCTCCGGTGTCCTCGGGCCGCCCCGAGTCCATCTTAATTTTTTTTGCAGCCTGAGCATTAACAGACTGCTTTGGCATAAATTTGCCGTGAGCAATGTGCGGGGTCGTCTTATCCCCGTATATATCCATTTCCCGATGTGGCAATCGGAAAAAGAATAACTTAGTTATTATCAGAGGTCTTTTCTTCATTCTGAGAAGATTTTTCTTCTGCCTCTGAAATTTCACTATTCTCTGTTTTATCCTGCAATGCCTTCTGAGCCTTCAACTCATTAAGCTCTGCAAGAAGAGCCTCTGTATCTTGTTTATTCAGTCTTTCATATCGTCTGCGGCGAAGAATATCATAGCCAATGAGAAGCACCAACGGAACTATAACACATAAAATCAGCCCCATTGTAGTCTGCATAAACATTGCAACATTTCCCGCACCGGGTATCCTTGTCTTATAGATACCAACCAACTTATCCTCTGAAACTGCAAGACGGTCTTCGGAATTATTGGCATCACCCTTCGTTTTGAACGAAAGCTTTCCTTCCTGTTTTATAATATCAACAACCCTATGTGTAAGAACACTGCTTCCGTTTCCGTCCGGATCAAAGAATGCAATTATATCGCCTTTCTTTATATCCTTTGCATCTATCTGATTGACAATTATAAGATCTCCTGAGGAGATCTCCGGCTCCATTGAACCTGTAAGTACTATAAGCGGGCAAACACCGCCTATCTTCGGAACTTCATCTGTGTTTGTATAGCTTTTTATTATCAGAGTGATATTAATTATCAATATCGGTATCAGTATCAGACAGATAACAGCACCTGTTATCGTCAGCACCTTATGAGCAGCGGAGGATTTTTCATCCTTTCTGTTCGCCATAAGTAATTCACTTCCCTAAAAGTCAAATCTATGATCGATAATAAACAAAAAGAACACAAAAAAGTATTCTGACAATAATTATTGCAGAAAGTACTAAATGTGTTACAACCCATTTATCAACTTATCTTGCTCAAAGTTAATATATCATAATAGTATTATTTTGTCAAGAAATCTGGATTAATTATTCTCATTTTTTTCATTGCGATAATACACAATTAAGTATTAAATATATCTATATTATATGTTAAATATGCCTATTTTTTACTCTTGTATTTCTTATTTTTAAATATTTGTCTATTTTTCTTTTAACTATTTGTCAAATAAAGTATTATAATTTTTAAATTTTTCGTCATTTTTTTATTATAAATTTATAATATTCATTAATCCATATGACTAAATATACACAATATTTTCTTTTGTAACATTATTTTCCAGAAGTGTCTGCATAAACCAGTAAAAATTCAACGCAAACATTTCTCTCATTCTTGCTTCAAGCTTGCTGTCATTTTTCAGACGATCTGTATTCTTACAAGTATCAAGATAACGCTGCCTGACATATTCATCACCTTTTGGCAAAAATCCTTTTTTTAATATTGAACGCCTGATATCCAATGAACGCGACCAAGGGAAATTATCGTCAAACAATATTTCCCTGTTGTGATACCATGGATATCCTCCGAATAGCTCATCGGCACATTCACCTGATACTCCAACAGTAAAATCCTTTTTTATCTCCCGGCAAAATAATAGCAGCGATGAATCTACATCGGCCATTCCAGGAAAATCTCTTGCATCTGCTGCTTCAGTCAATGCGCTGAACAGATCATAATTATCTATTGTCACACTATGATGTCTTGAGCCTATCGCATCTACCATTATTTCTATAAATTCACTGTCGGGGGTTGGCTGGAAAAGACTTTTCTTAAAGTATTTGTTATTATCAGTATAATCAACTGAATAGGTATCAACCGGCAAGCTCCCATTTCTTTTATGATGCTCAGATGCTGCATATGATATTATACTTGAATCTAATCCTCCTGAGAGAAAACAACACAGCGGAACATCAGATACTAACTGACGTTCAATAGAATCAATCAACAACTCCCTGATATTCCTGATGTTCTCGTCCAAGTCTTTTGTTATCTCATGTGCCTCCAGAGTAAAGTATTTTCTTCTATAAAAACCTTTTTCATCATACTTGGCATATTCTCCGGGCAATAATTCACTTATTCCCCTATAAACTCCTTGTCCGGGTGTTCGGCCCGGACCTATGAGTAATAATTCGCTTAGCCCCTCTTCATCTATATGTGGTGGGATAAGCGGGTTTTTTAATAATGTCTTTATCTCAGAAGCGAATATTATTCCGCTTTCATACAGATAATAGAATAATGGCTTTACACCGATTCTGTCGCGTGCAATAAAAAGGCTTTCCTTTTCTTTGCACCACACTCCGAATGCAAATATTCCATTCATTCTGTATACACAGTATTCACCCCATTTAAGATATGCCGTAAGTACAACCTCTGTATCGCTTTTTGTGCTGAATTCATAACCACATTCCTGTAATTCCCTACGAAGTTCATAAGTATTATATAACTCACCGTTATATACGATCGTATAGCTTTTTCCGCCTATATTTTTTGTCATGGGCTGCTTGCCGTTTTCGACGTCTATTACGGCTAGCCTGCGGTGTATCATGGCATATGTTCTGCCGCATACAATTCCTCCTTCATCAGGTCCACGTCTTTTTAGTGTTTCTGACATTTCAGATAAAATATCGCTTGCCTGACGAAGATCAAGATTTCTGTCATACCACCCTGCAATTCCACACATTAATATCACCCCATGAGCAATATATTCATTTTTTTCTCTTTCTGCTACTCTGAAAAGCAAAAAATCTGACAGACATCAAAAATACTGCACACATTATTATCAATGCTATACTTCCGACAGAGGTTGATGATGATATTTCTGCACTGCGTCCTCCATACATTGAAAATACATCCTCCTCCATAGGAAAAAGTTTACAAATTATATAACAGACTATACCTGAAAGAACAGCATTCAGCACACGAAACAGAATATATTTTTTCCTCGGAACAGGTGTTTCTCTGAGTATCGCGAATATCTGAAAATGCACACACAGCCCCCCGAAACCTGCTGCTGCTGAAAACCACCATAAAGGCAGCCCTTCATTCTTTATAGCTGTGCAGCCGGCCGTGACTTCCGTTAACACAGGAATAAAAACTGCTGTTTCCCTTTTCCCTGCGCCTACAGCTGTAAAAACAGTCTGTACTGCCTTTGTAACATTGCTCAGTTCCATAACATTAATCAGCATTGAAAAAATTGCTACAAGCGATGTCATCGATATTACTGCTGCTGACGCATCTGTACATGCTTTTATTAACGCTGTTACAAATGACATCGGTCCTGTCTTATCCCCTGTTTCACCTTTTATGATTTTTTTTCGCAGCGATTCTTTACGGCTTATTATTCCCACAGCTAACCCAATAATAATAGCAGATATGATCTGCGAAAAATACAGTATTATACCAGCACCGGAATTTTTTAACATCAGTGTACCAATCGCTGTTATCATGAATGCCGGACCCGGACATACACAAAACATTGACATACGCTGTGCCTGTGACAAATCAATTTTCTTTTCCTTATATAACTGATCAATGCATTTTGCGCCTATCGGATATCCTCCAACAAGACTAAGTATCACAGCCGCTGCACTCTCTCCGGGCAAATTAAATAGTATTTTTACAACAGGAGAAAAAATTTTTCCTATATATCTGTCCGTTCCTGTATACATTATAAGTCCAGACAACAACATGTATGGAAACAGTGATGGGATAAGCAATTCATAGCAGTTTTTTAATCCTTTAATTATACCTTCTGAACATTCTTCCGAATAGATTAGCAGTATTATCAATAACATAAGAATAAGCAATGCAGTTATAACTCTTCTGACTTTTTTTACAATATACATATCATCACCGCTATATAATATGAACTATGGTATTTTTTTATTATTCAGCGCATAGAATTTGACAGAATATGAGGTGATAAATCATGCGGCGTGAAAAACCGAACATCGAAAAAGGAAGGGCTATCGCCGGCATACTCCACAGCTTTAACATGACAGTCAGCGATAACAGAGAAATTTTCTTTGAAGGAAGCAAGGGTGTTCTGGAATATAACGAGAATTCTGTAAAGCTCAATACCGGTAGATGTATTGTTGCATTTTCCGGAAGAGGAATTAATATCAGCCGGATGAATGAATACGGTCTTACTGTCAGCGGATTTATTACTTCAATCGAATTTATAATGTGAGGTAAATATGCTGTTTGTCAATTTTATCAGATGGATATTCGGTTATTCAGATATATGCATCATCGGAAAATTCCCGGAGCGCTTTCTTACTGTTTCTGCAAAGAATGGATTAAATCTTTGGAATCTTAAAAGCGCAGATGGGCGTATTCATGCGCGCATCAAAACCGAACGTATAAACACTGCAATTAAATTTGCCTTAAAGAGTGAATGTGAGCTTGAAATTATCAAGAAACACGGACTGCCATATTTTTGCGGAAAATACAAATACCGAATCGGACTTCTTGCAGGTCTTTTTATCGGAACGATTCTTTCCTGCTTTCTGTCATGCTTTATCTGGAATATAAAAATCAATGCACCTGACGGTATTAATGAATACGAGATTAGAAACGAACTAAGCTCACTCGGTTTTCATGAAGGTATTATATACAACCCTGAGGAGGTCAGAAGTATTGAAAGAAAGCTTGCAATACTTGACGGCAGAATCAGTTGGGTCAGCATAAATGTTTCCGGAACAACTTCAAATGTAGAATTAAGCACAATGATGAATATAAAAAAAAACACTGATAAAAAATCACCCGTCAGCAATCTTAAATCAACTGCTGACGGAACAATAACCAGAATAAAAGTCAGAAACGGCAACTCCATGGTAAAAATCGGAGAGGGTGTCAGAAAGGGACAGCTTCTTGTCAGCGGTATTAAAGAATACACAGACGGAAGCAGTAAGCTGTCAGACAGTGAAGGAGAAATCTACGCAAAAACCGGAAGGCAGATAACACTAACTATACCAAAAAATACATCCTTTATACCACATGAAGATGAATATACAATAAAAAGGTCTTTTATAATTTTCGGAATACCTGTTCCTATTACTCTGTGCGGTACACCGAGCGGAAAAAACATACGTATAAAAGAACAGAAACGAATGACTCTGCTTGACAGTGATATTCCGATAAAAATCACTGAAGAAAAATATCTGAAATACAACCAACAAAATATAAAAATTGAAAAACAGACGGCAGAAATTATATTAAATAAACGTCTTGAGCTATATAAACTATTCATTACCGGTAATTCAGATACAACTATTTTATCCGAATCAAAGCAGTTTTCTGAAAAAGACAATTATTTTTCCCTTACAGTCGACCTTGTTACAGAAGAAAATATTTGTGAAAAATCATATGTGACTATCATTGAATGATAAATCATCATCTCTCAGATTGAAATCAGGTATATATGTTTTACTTGCAGAATCAAGCTCCTGTGCAAACCCATCGAGCGAAAGATTTCCAAGCTCACTTAATACCTTTTCATACTCTCTCGCGGTAATACATCTGTTAATCTCCGGATATTTTTCAGCATCTCCCACAGGAATATACTGTCCCATCAGGCTTATGAGAATTTTTTCTCCAAAGTTATTATCAAGGTATCTCAGCACTTCAATTGAATTCTTCGTATTTTTCGGAAGAATAAGATGTCTTACGATAGTTCCCTTTATCATCATACCATTTTCATCAAAGGCCGGGCTGCCTGTTTGCTTTACCATTTCTTCAAGCGATTCTGATGCATATTTAAAATAATCCGACGCTCCTGAATATTTTGCAGATAATTCACTGCGTATATACTTCATATCCGGCAAATATATATCAACTATACCATCCAACCTTCTTATCGTTTCAGCTTTTTCATATCCCCCGGTATTATAAACTATCGGTACGGACGGCTTATATAGTTCAAATGCCTTTATTATACTTTCAATATACGGTGTCGGACTGACAAGATTGATATTATGCACACCCTTCTGTTCAAGTGACCTGATATGACCGGCAAGCTCCTCAACACTTACCGTTTTTCCATATCCGCCCTTACTTATCTTCATATTCTGACAAAATACACACGAAAGTACACAACCGGAAAAAAAGATTGTTCCTGAACCATTTTTTCCGCTTATACACGGCTCCTCCCACATATGCGGAGCTACTCTTGCAATTCTTGGCAAATATCCCATTTTACAATACCCTTTTCCGGCGTATGCAGTTCTTTCAGCATTGCATCCTCTGGGACACAATGAACACACTATTACTTCCTCCATATTTACCTCATTTTATCGTTATGATACGATACTTATTCCTATTTTCAAGAAAAAACGCTGCACATATGTACAGCGTTCCTTTCTAATTGGTAATGCAAATTTGAGAAAACTGATTAATCAAAACATCTACAGCATTTATTTTCATATCCGCAATGCTGTATAACGTCTTTTATAGATGAAATCAGGTTTTTTACAGCTTCAGTTTTGTCTTTGCCGTCAATTCCGAGTGCTTTCGCGCACTCATAATATCTGTCTGCAGATTTTTCATTTTCCATGGCATTAATCCTCATCAGATCCGCAATATATTGCGCTCCCTCACTACCGCATATACTGCTGTAGGTATTGGCATAAGCTATGCCCGCCATTGCAGATGCCTCAGAAAGCTTTTCACGCGCAACAAGGTCCTTCGCGCCTTTATCATATGCAGACGGCAAATATTCAAGAATGTTTTCAAGTGCCTTTAAAGCAAAGCCGTCCGTATATTTTGTAGCTATTTTCGAATTATAAGCGCTTACAGCATGGACTAAGGCGGTAAGACCTGATGATGCCGTAATATCTTTTGGCTGATCCATCATAAAATCAGCATCGAATATTGCCATATCAGGCATGATCGTGTAATCGGCAATCACATATTCCTGATCTGTATCAGTAAAAACAGCATACGGAGAAACCTCTGAACCTGTCCCCGAGGTTGTCGGAATAGTAACAAGCATTGCTTTTGTACCTGTTTTCGGGAACAGCTTATCCCTGTTCCGTATATCGTTATGATCCACTGAAAGCTTTCTCAGATCAGCTTCAGGATGTTCGTACATAATACGCATAAGCTTTGCCGCATCAATAACTGCGCCTCCACCGACCGCTATTATTACATCAGGTTCAAACAGACGCATTGCTTCTCCGCCGGATATTATGTTACAGAAGTATGGAGTCTGATCTATTTTATAATAACAAAAATGCTGAATATGCATTCCGTTCAGCTTTTCCTCAACAGAAGAAATTCTTTTATTTTTATATAAGAAAGTATCCGTTACAATAAAAGACTTTTTCTTGCCGTACACTGCCGAAAGCTCGTCCATAGCTACAGGCATACAACCCTTTTTGAAATATATTTTTTCAGGCATTCTCAACCAGTACATTGTTATTTTCCTTCCGTTTCAGGGAATTCTGCCCCGACATCATCGCCGGGACAGCTTTGTTTTCACAAATCACTTAAGAATCTCTTCTGGAATATTATCACCGTAGTAACCCTGGAGGAACATATATCTTATTTCCTTGAAGAGCGGATATCTCGGGTTAGCACCTGTACACTGATCATCAAATGCTTTTTCCACCATATCATCAAGAGTTGCAAGGAAATCTTCTTCCTTTACGCCATATTCTGCGATCGTTTTCTTTACACCGCACCTTGCCTTGAGTTCTTCGATCTTCTCAATAAACAGATCAAGTGTTTCGTTATCATCCTTACCGTTTACACCGCAGAAACGCGCGCATTCACAATATCTTTCAAGAGTATGAGGATAAGCATACTGTGAGAATGTACCCATCTTTGGCGGAACGGGTTCAGCATTGAATCTGAGGACATATGATATCAAAAGCGCATTTGCGATACCATGCGGGATATGATGATATGCGCCCAGCTTATGAGCCATTGAATGGCATACACCGAGGAATGCGTTTGCAAATGCCATACCTGCCATCGTTGAAGCATTAGCCATCTGTTCACGAGCTATAGGATCATTTGCGCCGTTTTCATACGCTGACGGCAGATATTCAAATATCGTTTTCATTGCCTGGAGGGCAAGACCGTCTGTGTAAGGTGTTGCCATAATAGAAGCATAAGCTTCGAGTGCATGAGTCAGAGCATCGATACCAGATGCGCTTGTAAGACCCTTAGGCTGATTCATCATATTATCAGCATCTATTATTGCCATATTCGGGAGAAGTTCATAATCAGCCAAAGGATATTTAATATGTGTCTTTTCATCGGTTATAACAGCGAAAGGTGTGACCTCGGAACCTGTTCCTGATGAAGTCGGTATAGCAATGAAATATGCCTTTTCGCCCATCTTCGGGAATGTATAGATCCTTTTGCGGATATCCATAAAGCGCATTGCCATATCCATGAAATCAGCTTCCGGATGCTCGTAAAGTACCCACATGATCTTACCTGCATCCATTGCCGAACCGCCGCCGAGCGCTATTATTACATCCGGCTCGAACAGACGCATAGCCTCTGCTCCTTCTTTTGCTGATGCAAGTGTCGGATCCGGCTGTACATCATAGAATGCTGTATGCTGGATACCAAGCTCATCAAGCTTATCCTCGATAGGCTTTACATAACCGTTTTTGTAGAGGAATGAGTCTGTTACGATAAATGCCTTTTTCTTGCCCATGACTGAACCGAGTTCATCAAGCGCAACAGGCATACAGCCCTTTTTGAAGTATACTTTCTCCGGTGCTCTGAACCAAAGCATATTTTCCCTGCGTTCTGCTACATGCTTAATATTAATAAGGTGTTTAACGCCGACATTTTCTGATACTGAATTACCGCCCCACGAACCGCATCCGAGTGTGAGTGACGGAGTAAGCGCAAAGTTATAAAGATCTCCTATACCGCCCTGTGAAGAAGGTGTGTTTATAAGAATACGGCAAGTCTTCATTGCATTGTAATGCTTTTCAATTTTTTCAGTCTGAGCAGGATGAACAAAAAGTGAAGATGTATGGCCATATCCGCCGTCAGCTACAAGCTGAGCTGCCTTTGCGAGAGCCTCATCAAAGCTTTCTGCCTTATACATAGCAAGTACCGGTGAAAGCTTTTCATGTGCAAATTCTTCGCTTATATCCACAGATTCAACCTCACCGATTAGGATCTTGGTTGATTCCGGAACCTCAACACCTGCAAGCGCAGCTATTGTATGAGCTTTCTGACCAACTATCTTTGCATTAAGCGCTCCATTAATGATAATCGTTTTTCTTACCTTTTCAAGTTCATCGTCCTTGAGGAAATAGCACCCTCTGTATGCAAATTCCTTCTTAACTTCATCATAAATATCCGAAAGTACTGTTACACTCTGTTCCGAAGCACAAATCATACCGTTATCAAAGGTCTTTGAATGTATGATGGAATTAACAGCCACCTTAATATCAGCTGTGCTGTCAATAATTACAGGAGTATTGCCTGCACCAACACCGAGCGCCGGTTTTCCTGAGGAATATGCAGCCTTAACCATTCCCGGTCCGCCTGTTGCAAGAATGGTATCTGAATTTCTCATCAGTTCGTTAGTAAGTTCGAGAGAAGGAACATCTATCCAGCCGATAATACCCTCTGGCGCGCCTGCAGCAACTGCAGCATCAAGAACGATCTTTGCTGCTGCTATGGTTGATTTCTTTGCGCGCGGATGAGGACTTATGATGATACCATTTCTTGTCTTCAGACATACAAGTGCCTTGAATATTGCTGTTGAAGTCGGATTTGTCGTTGGAATAACTGCACCGATAATACCTATCGGTTCTGCGATTTTCTTGATTCCGAAAGCCTTATCATACTCAATTACACCGCATGTCTTGGTATCCTTGTATTTATTATAGATATATTCAGACGCATAATGATTTTTTATAACTTTATCTTCAGCCACGCCCATACCTGTTTCCTCTACTGCCATTTTTGCAAGCGGGATACGAGCCTGATTTGCAGCTATAGCTGCTGCCTTGAAGATCTTATCAACCTGCTCCTGAGAATATGAAGCAAATATTTTCTGAGCCTGCCTTACCTGAGCAAGCTTTGCATTAAAGCTGTCAAGATCATGAACCAGACCTTCATCTGTCTTAGCTTCTACTTCGTTTGTGTTAGCCATAATCATGTTCCCCCATTTTGATAATTTTCTCAAATCGCAATCTTACCTTGATTACATATATATTATAATTAATTGTTAAAAAGTTGTCAATATCATTTTCCCCATTTTTCATTGATTATTTACATCTACAAATAGCTATAATTTTTTAATCATTATTTTATTGATACCGACAATATCACTCTGTCACGAGTTTTTATGTACCTCAAGTATCCTGCGCACAGTTCTTCTTTTTATCATTTTGCCTTTATAGAACACGAACTCATCCGGATCACCCTTAGATAATTTTTCAAGCTCATCAAGATCTTCTCCGCTTGAAATCGAAGATACAGGATCGGACGTCTTTGAGTATTCATTCTCATATGGAATAATAACCTGTTTTTCTATCGGCTGATACGTATTGAAAACAATAATATAACAGCTGAATACAGGCAAAAACAAAAAAATAGGTATTATAAGAACTACCGCGATAACAAATATATTTCCTGCAAATACGCATACTGAATACATTATTATTGCTATCAGAGAAAAAGAAAGAATATTCTTTATCTGATAGAAAAAGCCGCCCATCACCATAAGAACGGAATTTTTTAGTATTTCACCAAAATTCAGCTTTACCGACACGATCATAGTCATTATATTATTTTGAAATGATATAATGAACAGCAGAAAGATCAGACTGAAAATAAATGATACTATCATGATCATTCCTTCCAAGCCTGTACGATAATAAGAAAAGCTTATATAAAGCCCTATCACTATAACATATACTATAACTGAATCTAAAAAAAAGTATAATGCATTCAGCCTTATTCCGTACAAAAAATCTCTGAGAGGACTAATCTTTTCTTCTCTCACCGTTTTTTTGCAAATATAAAACAATCCTCCTGAAAACGGACTCATCAGAGGAATCAGTAGAAACGAAACAAATATATTATTTATCCCTGTATTATTCAGAAAAAACATAATTGACAATATTATTGTCAGCGGCAAACAAAATATAAGATTTACAAGCGTAAGACTGCCTATATTTTCAAAATAACCGCTGAAAAAATCTACCAGGGTATATTTCCTGTTTTTTTTACTTGACATATTTACACATCCATTATTATTTATCAGAAAGTGAAGATCCCGGAAAAAATCAGAGAAAAAAGCATATCAGCTACCGAAGCAGCCGCTGCAAGGAACAGCAGCCACAGCATTGAAAGAAAATAATTTTTCATTCTGATACGCGGGTCATCGCATACCGCTGTTTTCCGGAACATAGAAACAAGCCGGAATGAATTCAAAAATGCCTCTCTTGCAGCCGCGCATATTACAGCCGAACAAACAAACGCACCGGGCAGTATCACCAAAATGTTATATAATATACCATAGAATCCGTGTACACCATATAGATATCCTACGGAAATACCGTAGCCATATCCTTTTATAAACGGAATCACCGCACTTATCAGACCGCCCCACAAAGAAAGCCCCGACAAATACAATGCTGTCATAAAGATAAACGCACTTGCAAAGGATGCAACAAATACTTCAGAAAAGCTGTGTGAGCTTCTTGCCCTAAAATCAGACAAAAAAACTATATCAAGTCTCCCTGCAAGTTCTGAATCGGCAAAACGGCTGCCAATTGCTCCTGTTATTATTCCTGCAAAAAGAGTTATCAAGAATATGATAAACACGATATTTCCTACCGGCTCTCTTACTCTTAACATCTGTTTTTTCGTAAAACGCGCGGAAAAGATAATCTTCTTCATAAGCATTAACACTCCTTGGCATTAATTGTTCGTGTTAATGTTTATGAGGTACGTGTCATCAATATGAAGTCTTATTGAGATCATAAATAAAATTTTTCGGCATAGCGTACACTGTCCATTGCATCAGCACCGTAAAAATCAGCTCCGATCATATCCGCATATTCCTGATTAAGCACAGCTCCGCCTACCATGATCTTTATACTTCTGTCTGTCTCATTCAGCAGCTTTATGGTTTCAGCCATAGATGGTACAGTCGTTGTCATTAATGCGCTCAGACCCACAAGCTTGCAGCTATGCTCTATAGCGCAGTCACGAATCTTCTCCGGCGGAACATCTCTGCCGAGATCATATACCGTAAATCCATAGCTTTCCATCAGCACCTTGACAATATTTTTCCCTATATCGTGGATATCTCCCTTTACAGTCGCAAGCACTACAGCCTTACTGCTGTCAGTCTGATCGGTAGGTATATGCATTTTGACTATTTCAAATGCTGCGGTAGCCGCATCAGCGCTCATAAGCAACTGGGGAAGATATGCTTTTTTCTGCTCAAAGGCCGTGCCTATCTCATTCAAGGCAGGTATGATATGGTTATTTATGATTTCAAGTGGCTCAGTTTCAGTCAAAAGCTTTTCAGTCTGTATGACAGCGCCGTCCTTCAGTCCCTTTACAACACAGTTATGCAGACTTTCCTCAGCCTGTTCAGGCTGCTTTGGAGAATCTCCGGCATTAGCCATCGCATACCCTATATAATCAGAACAACCCATGTCAAGCATATTCAATGCCCTGTATGCATAGTATACATTCATCATTGCCTGAGAAAACGGATTCATAATCGCGCAATTCAGACCGCTTTGGAGCGCATTGGCATAAAACGTTGATGTAATAAGATCTCTTTGCGGCAGTCCAAAAGATATATTTGATATACCAAGACTTGTTTTTACACCAAGCCTTCGTATAAGACGAATTGACTCCAGTGTCACAACCGCGCTTTCGGGATTAGAAGAAACTGTCAATGCAAGCGGATCTACAATGATTTCCTTTTTATCAATACCGTATTCTGCCGCGCGCTCAATTATCTTTCCGGCGATATCTGCCCTGCCCTGCGCTGTTTCGGGAATGCCTTTTTCATCTATAGTCAGCGCTATAAGCCCTCCGCCGTATTTCTGTACCAAAGGCAGAACATTTTTCATGCTTTCCTCTGTTCCGTTAACAGAATTTACAAGCGGCTTGCCGTTATAAATACGCATTGCTTTTTCAAGCGTTTCAAAATTAGTTGTATCGATCTGTAGCGGAAGATCAGTCACAGCCTGTATTTCCTTTACACAACGGATCATCATTTCAGTTTCGTTTATTTCCGGAAGTCCTACATTTACATCAAGTATATGTACTCCAGCGTCAGTCTGTCTTATACCCTCATTAAGAATATAATTCAGGTCACCGCTTCTTAAAGCTTCCTTAAGCTTTTTCTTTCCCGTAGGATTGATCCTCTCTCCGATAAGTATGGGATCCTTATCGATAAATACCGCATGGGTATAGGAGGATACGCAAGTATAGCTTTTTTTCTCCGGTAAACTGTATGTAATATCTCTTGTTTTCTCAATTGTTTTTCTTATAAATTCAGGTGTTGTTCCGCAGCACCCTCCGAGTATAGTTCCTCCGCATTCTGCGATCTGACGCATATAGTCTGCAAAAGCGTCAGCATCTATATTGTAGACTGTTTCACCGTTTTTTACCTCCGGCAGTCCGGCATTAGGATTTACTATTATCGGGACAGAGCAGTATTTTTTGAATTGTCCGATAATTTTCAGCATTATATCCGGCCCGAGTGAGCAATTCATTCCAAGCGCATCTACATGGAGTCCCTCAAGCATGGCGATCATTGCAGCAGGATCTGCCCCTGTCATAAGCTTTCCGCCGGCGTCATATACATTTGTAACAAAGACAGGCAGTGTACTGTTTTCCTTTGCGGCCAGTACAGCGGCTTTTGTTTCCAGACTGTCATTCATTGTTTCAATAAGTATAAGATCGGCGCCGCATTTTTCTGCCGCTTTTACATTATCTGCAAATATTGACACTGCTTCTTCAAATCCAAGCTGTCCGAGCGGCTCTAAAAGCTGTCCTGTAGGGCCCATATCAAAAGCCACATAAGCATTTTCTCTGCCCTGTGCCGCAGTCTTTGCGCATTCTATCCCGGCCCTGATAAGCACCTCATAATTTTCAAATTTAGTTCTGTTGATACCGAAGGTATTGGTTTTTACTATATTTGCTCCCGCATCAAAATACATATTATGAAGCGATATTATTTTATCAGAAGCCTCTATATTCCATAATTCAGGCGGCTGTCCTGCCGGAAGTCCCATTAACTGAAGAACTGTTCCGGTCCCGCCGTCAAAATATACCCTTTGGTCCTTTATAAGCTCTGTTATTTTTTTCATTTTCTGATCCCCATTATTGCTGTGATCGACTTCATCGGCGTCATCAGGTACGAAGACGACAATGTTATCCCAAGAAGTCCGTGAGCATTCAGACGCTGCAGAAGCGGTACCTGAAAGCGCAGGGAAAGATCCCCATAACCGGGACTGAACCTTGGAGCGCAGTTTAAGCCTTCCCTCATTTTTTTAACTGCATAGTCACAAAACGAATCTATTGCGGCAGACGCCAAAGCATCAGTGACAAAATGCTCTGCCTGAGAAGTGATCTGCAGACGCGCAAGATACCTGTCAACTGCTACTCCGGAGGTAAGCGCCATTACAAATGCTTCACTGCATCCGCTGAGATTATTGTACAGATTTCTGCTGTCAACTCGCATAAATCCGAGATCGACCATATTTTCTTCCGAAATATCTATTGCCGTGCGGATATAGGCGCATTTATAATCTATTACCTTAAGCAGCGACATCCGGCATTTTTCTATCAGTTCATCGTCATAGCCGCGGTTTACTCCTAATCTGAGAGCAAGCTCATTACGATTAATCTCCACATCGGCTGCCTCAGCCGTTATCATGCAAATATCCGTACTGTTCAAATCCATCACCCTGATAATCAATCATCTGCTATTATAAAATCAACTGTACCGAGAGCCACCTCGGCAGCAGCGACATCAATATTAATTTCATCACCAATAGAAAAGCTGTTTCCGCTTCGTATATCGGTTGTAGTCGTCATACCGTCAAAGGTATATTCTGTTCCGTTAATTGAAAGAAGATCAACAAAGCCCTCTATGCCGTTCGGTATCATTACAAAAATACCTTTCGGAGTTACCCCCGACACAACTCCATGGTATCTTTCGCCAAGATGGGCGCGCATATATTCTGCCGCATAGCATTTTTCAGCATCACGTTCTGCCTTGACTGCCCTTATTTCATAATCGGAAGAAAGTTTTGCAGACTGTACCGCAAATTCTCCGTAGCGCTGCTTTATTGTATCAATGCTTTCACCGCTGACAAGATCAGTCAGTATACGATGTATTGACGTATCGGGATATCGTCTTATCGGTGAAGTAAAATGGCAGTAATCCTGAAGTGACAAACCGAAATGTCCGAGCGGACGGCTGTCATATCTTGCCTTAGCCATCGAACGCAATACCTGAGTCGAGATAAGACGGGCATACTTTGTTTCCTTTGCTTTATCGATCAATGCTGAAAGATCCGTATTTCTTACACCCTCCCTGATCCTGCGTGTCTGAAAACCGCAGGCAGCAGCAAGCTCGGCTAAAGCATACAGCTTTTCGGGATCGGGGGATTCATGCACACGGTAAACAAAAGGAATACCCGCGCTTTTCGCATAAAGAGCGGCAGCGCTATTGGCCATGATCATAAACTGTTCGATAAGTTCTTCTGCTTCTCCGCGTTCTCTCTCTGCAACTCCGATACAAACTCCCTTTTCATCAAGAACAAAGCGCAGTTCTGTTGTTTCTATTTCCAGCTCTCCCCTGCGTTTTGCTTTTTCCTTGAATATATCGGCAAGCTCTCTTGCCCATCCGAGAGATTCGGCTACAGGGGCATATTTCTGAATTATTGTTTCATCTGCTGTCCCGTCAAATATAGCGTTTACCTCACTGTATACGCCCCTGACCTTTGATACGATCACACTTTTTTCAAAACGGTAATCGATCAGTTCAGCCTTTTCATTCAATGTAATAATAGCTGAGAATGTCAGTTTTTTTGTACCCGCATTGAGCGAGCAGCAGCCGTTTGAGATCTCGACCGGAAGCATCGGGATAACACGGTCTGCAAAATACACAGACGTTCCTCTCAGCTGCGCTTCCTCGTCAAGCCTGCTGCCCTTTGTAACATAGTGAGAAACATCTGCTATATGAACACCGAGTTCCCAGCCTGTTTCCAGTTTTTTCACACTGATCGCATCATCAAGATCCTTTGCATCTGCTCCGTCAATGGTAAATATCGGTTCTTCAGTCAGATCAAGCCGCTTTGACAGTTCTTCGTCGGTTATTGGCATTGCAGCCTTAAGCGCTGCTTCGTGTTTGACAGGAACAGGAAATTTCACCGGTATACCATAGCTGTCGATTATTGCATCCGAGCAAACCTTTGCGCTGCTTCCTTTTCCGTAAACTTTTATTATGCGCGCATATACACGCTTTTCTTTCTGCTCATAATAGATTGCAGCTTTTACCTTATCCCCGGCTTTACTTTTAAGCTCACCGCCCTTGACGATACGCAGATGGTCAGAAAAACCGCTGTCGGGTATGATATATGATCTGCCGAATTTACTTTCAGGTTTTTCGACTGTACCTGTAATGATCCTCGGGCCCTTTTCAAGTATTTTATCCACATCTGCGGAGAAGCCTTTTGCCGATGCAGTTACATTTTTAAGCATAACAAGATCGCCCGGCATAGCGCCCTTTAAAGAAGATGCATGGATATATATGTCATCCAATTCAACATCAAGAGGTCTGGCGAACGAAAAGCCTCTTGCCTGACGGACTATTGTTGCTGCCGTACATCCCATCACAGACGGAAGGCCCACTTTCTTTCTGTTGATCACGATCTTACCCTTTTGTTCAAGGTATGACAGCGCGTTATTGAATTCCTCGATCTCAAGCACTTCACTGGCGATCTGAAGATCACGTCTGTCGATTGGTCCATCCTGTTTTTCAAGTGCGCTGAGTACCTGTTCATTTACTTCCTTATTCATTTTTTCCCTCCTCTGTAAAAAGTACCTACACTATTGGGGGTCGGCGTGCCGCCGCTGTTGGGGCTGCCGCCCCAAACCCCGCCCGGGCTACTCGCCCGGGCCTCGGCAGGGGCGAGCGGCCCCTGCACCCGCTATTTTTTATTTTTTAGTATAAATATTTTTTTAGCTTAACGTTATAACATAACAGTAACGTTATTACGCTGCAAGAAATTCTCATCTCGTGACAAAATTTCATTCTGTCATAAATAGAATTCCAAGCGTACCGGGGCCGCAATGTGATGAGATAGTACAGCTCGCCCTCGTGGTATATATATTTTCAAAAATATTACGGCCTTTGATGTAGTCATATACGATTTTAACATGATCATCACCAATTCCGGCATGTGTTATAAATATTTTATCCGTGCGTATATTATCATACTGAGCAAGCTTTTCATCAACATACTGCTTCAATACGTTATCAAGTTTTCCTCTGTATTTTTTTCCTACTATCATGGAACCGTCTTTATTAACTACCTCTATGCATGGCTTGAGCTGTAAAAGATTTGCTCCCAGTACAGCAAGCGCCGAACATCTTCCTCCTGCGCGAAGATAATTGAGCTTATCGATTATAAAACTCGAATGTACCTTTGTTGTCAGTTCTCTGAGGTTTTCGGCTATCTCCTTAGCCTCCATACCCTGTTCTATCATTTTTGCTGCTTCGATCACCAGATGCCCTGAGCCTGTTGATAAATTACAGGAGTCGACCGGATATACGCCGTCAAGCTGAAGCGCAGCCGTACATGCATTCTGATATGATGATGAAAGCGCCGAACCAAGATTGATATGGATAACATTGTATCCTCTGTCAACAAACGGCTTGAAATATTCAATGTATTCTCCTACATTTACCGCCGCTGTTTTCGGAAGAATGCCTGTTGCCTCAAAATTCTTATATATTTCCGAAGGAGTTATATTAACCCCGTCTTCATATGATTTTTCACCCAATACTATGTGCAGCGGTGTGTAGAGTTTTACATTATACTGATTTGTAAGTTCGTCTGTAAGATCACAGGTGCTGTCTGCCGTTAGAATTATCTTTGACATTTCGTCAGTCCTCCGTATTTTTATTTGATTTTTTTCTTTCTCTGCGTTTCATCTGCCTTATATCACTGCCCACAAATTCCAGTCTATCTAACATTCCGATTATCCTTGATATCATACGGTTTCCGTACAACTGCTGCATTTCAGTCAATGTAAGATTCGTACTTATTATTGTCGGATGAGATGTAAGCATACGCTTATTTATTATATTGTAAATCGTCGCTACTGTATATTTTGTCTGGAATTCAGTCCCCAGATCATCAAGAATCAACAGATCACACTCTGTAAGAAGAGTTTCACTTTCTCCTTTTTCGTCAAACCTTCCTCCGAAATGCTCTTTTTCAAGCTGCATGACTATATCCGGCACTGAAACATAAATTACACCAAAGCCTCGGTCTATTACTTTTTGGGCAATTGCAAGAGAAAGATGTGTCTTCCCTAATCCCGGACCTCCCTGTAAAAGCAGACTGTGCGACTGATCAGAAAAACCTTCCGCATATTTCATACAAAAATTCAAAACAGACTGCATATGTCCATGCTGTGTTTTTTCACTGTGTTCAATTTTAATCTCCGGGTAATAACGCAATGCAAAGCTTTCAAATGTACACAATGACAAAGGAGATATACTATTAAGCTGTTCATATGCTATCTTTTTTACAAGCGCTTTCATACACCCACAGATTCTGCCGTCAATATTTCCTATATCTTTGCATTTTTCACATTCATACCACGGCTCAAGATAATTTTTCGGGTATCCTTTTAACTCAAGCAGTGCATTCAGTTCATTCTGGAGAAGCAGACTTTTCTTCATCAGTTCTTCAATCTGATTTTTCAGATTGGCGCCGCCGATAACTGATTTTGCTGCCGCAACCGATATTCCAGCAAGTTCATATTCTATCTCCTGTGCCCTCGGACATTCCCGATAGAAAGCCGCCCTTCTTTTCTCCTGTTCCTGTTCGGCAAACTGTCTGCGCTTTTCCATTATTTCCTCTGCCCGGATATATACTTCCTTGCCGTATCCCAACGTCAGCCCTCCTCATCTATTATACTGCTGCTTTCAAATTCACTGATATCATATGTAGCCTCATAAGTCTTATTCTGCGCCTTCTTTTTACCTTTTGACTGGTCCATATCAGCCTGCTCAGGTGTAGTAATACCTGATGAAAACCATCTTCCCAATACAGAATCTACATACTTGGGTATATATTTTGATTTAGTATCCACACATATCTCATATGCACGGCGAATCATCTCAGATGTGAATTTCCACTGATTTATCCATCTGTCGGCATAGTATGTTTCTTTTTCTGTCGGCGAATGTTTTTCAAGTCCAATTATGTTTTGTACAATACCGGCCGCATTCCTTCCGCTTGTCAACTGCTGTATTCTTTTTTCCGCTCTTTCGAGAGTATTGACCTCATCATCTGCCCACGATATCGCTATCTTTTCTATATACCTGATATTACATTTGCCTATTTCCGCCGCATACTGAAGCAGCATGATAATGACCTCAACCGGAAGTCCGTCGGTTTCATGTATCATCAGAAGAGTAGCTTTGTCGTTATTATTTGTAGGTCGTCCGAATATCTCATCGGCCGCCTGCATAAGATATACGATCCCCTCATCCTCAGACATCCGTTTAGTAAGATATCTGATATCAGGCTTTTCCGGTCTGGATAATGCTCTTGATGATTTAGTCTGCTTTTCAGGCTCAACATTTTCAGTTTTTTGCGTCACTTCCTCACTTGCAGACTGTGTTTTTACTGTTTCGTCAGACGAAAAGCTTTCATTAATCTCAGACTTTGCAGGTGTGATTTTCCCTTCTGAAACGTATATTACACCTGTTTCACTCCAATATAGCAGACTATCCCTGACATCAGCTTCCTGCATTGATAATGCCCGCGCTATATCCTCTGTGCTGTAGTTTTCTCCGGCATGACGAAGAAACCATAATATTACTTTTAGCTGTGCTGCGCCCGCAAGTTTCAGATGTTTATCCACAATATCGCTCGGCACTACAAATACACTATTCCATGCGCCAAGATCCATTCTATAATCCATTATTTTCCTCTTTCATCATTTTACTCTCTTATTAGTATACCACAAATCAGTCATCATGTACATAATTGTTATCAATTATCATTAATTTTTTCAGCATATTCTTCAGCTTTTTTCATTAGTATATCTTTTTGATTCAACACACTTCCGTCAATTACACTTTCTAACAGGTATCTTAGAATAATTCCTATATTTCTCCCCTGCGCTATTCCCGCATTTATGATATCGGTACCATTAATATCAAGAGTTTTCAGATCGAAACTGTTTCCATCGGATGTCTGTTCATAAAATATTTTTTTCAATTCCTCTACATACTGCAGCTTCTGTTCCAAAGTGGACGGGTTTTGTCCACGTGCATCGGCAATCTTCAGATCCATAAGTAATAAAAAATCCTCTTTGCCGAGTTCCGATATCAGTTTGCGGACATTTTTTTCATTTGCTGCAGGTCGTCTGTCATGATAGAATATCATCTTACTTACGGTTTCAGTACTTTTTTTATCAAAGCGCAGTCTGTTCATTATGTTTTTTGCCATTTCCGCGCCCTTTTCCGGATGTCCTTTAAAATGTCCTATTCCTCTTTCGTCTACTGTAAAACAACGTGGCTTTGCAATGTCATGCAGCAGCGCAGCCATACGAGGAATTTTGCCATACGGTGATTTAACAGTCACCTTTACGGTATGCATCCAGATATCATATATATGATGTGGATTATATTGCTTATGGCCTACCATTGGAAGTATTTCCGGAATTATCACGCCGAGTATATCTATGTTGTCAGTCAGTACTCTTTCGGCAAATTCTCCGTCAAGTATCCCGAGAAGCTCTGACTGTATCCTCTCAGCAGAGATATTATTCAGCAGATATGCATATTTTTTTGCTGCGTCAAGCGTTTCCTTTTCGATCTCAAACCCAAGTACAGATGAAAAGCGAAGCGCGCGCATTATCCTCAGAGCATCCTCATTAAAGCGTTTAGAAGGTTCACCGACACATCTTATTATTTTATTACGGATATCTTTTTCTCCTCCGTAAATATCTTTCTTACCTTCACGGTCATTATATGCGATCGAATTCATAGTAAAATCCCGTCTTG
The DNA here is from genome assembly GCA_902773025.1 of uncultured Ruminococcus sp. Taxonomy (GTDB): domain Bacteria; phylum Bacillota; class Clostridia; order Oscillospirales; family Acutalibacteraceae; genus UBA1213. Next base: position 503 of record CACYDC010000154.1, on the reverse strand, counting down.
CAAGATCTTCCTTCAGTGAGCGCACAAATGTCACCTTTTCCGGACGGCGGTTATCCTTATATTCTCCGTCAGTTCTGAATGTTGTGATCTCATACAGTTCATTGTCATAGTTCACTGTAACAGTACCGTGCTTAAGTCCGGTATCGATAATATTATGCTTACCCAGGGATGTCAGCACCTCCTGCGGCTCGGCAGATGTACAGATATCCCAGTCATGAACAGTTCTGCCCATAATACTGTCCCGCACACAGCCCCCTACCGCATATGCGCTGAACCCTGAATTTTCAAGTCTGCTGATAATGAGTTTTACATTTTCCGGCATAGTTATTCTCATATTGCGCTCACCTTAAAAAAGAAGCATCTCCAACGAAGTACATTGAAGATGCATACTTTACTGATTATATTTCCTCGTATCACTCTGTAACAGCTTCACTGCTTACTGCTGCCGACGATTCTACTACTGATGATTCTGCCTTTGATTCCTCAGTCTTTGATTCTGTCTT
>CACYDC010000153.1 GCA_902773025.1 uncultured Ruminococcus sp. | reverse complement strand
TGCTGTTTTTCGCTCTTTCCATGCTGCCTTCCGTGCGACAGCTTTGTTATAATACCACCTTTTCTTCCTATTGTCAACAGGTTTTTTTTTTTTTTTTTCTACTTCTACAAATTGTATATTTTCCCCGGTTCCGAAAGGAGGCCTGAAAGTATTTTGATTACATTCTGTAGATTTTGAAACTCCTGCAATCGACTACCTGCGTATTTTTCCTTTTCCGAATGATTCTTAGTTCCTGATAAAACATGGTACAAAAGCCGTTACCCATAAAACACAGAGATTTCATTTATACAGAAATTCCAGTTCTTCTTCCGTACCAACTTTCTGGGCGATTCTTATGATGCACCCAAGAGTAGCCTCCGCCCAATCATATTCCTTCATGTATTCTCCCGTCAAAGTATACAGCATATCTCCGGGATCCCTCAGAAAAGAATAATAATCACAGTTCACTCCCTCTGTTCTGATCCAGCACATACCTCTTCTTGTAACAAAAAACGATGAAATCCCATATTGCTCCATGGTCTTGTGCAAATATATTACCGCTTTACGGTATAACCGCTGTGTTCTTTCATCGCACTCTCTTTCCGGCCACAGCTCCTCAATCGCCTCTCCGTTTTTTATAACCCCTCCTTTTCTGTCCACACACATTGCCAGAAGCTCTTTTGCCTTGGCGTTTCTGAAAAGTATAGGTCTTTCATTCACAAACACATCAAAATTTCCGAATGTCCTTATTTCTATCTTTTTGCTGCGTTTCCTGAAAAGCTCCATTGTTTCGATTACCTCACATACCTCGGTTCTATGATATGGCGCTTTTAGAAATCCCTGACATTTATAACGATACACATGCACTGAATCCTCAACCCTGCTGCTTGTCAGGCAGATCATCGGAGACTCATTGATTTTCCTCAGTCTTTTTATCACATCTCCGACCTCTTCTCCCATATCTTCAACATTAATAAATACGATGTGCGCCGGCATATCCTCTGCGCCTGAGATACATCGCTCTTTATTCTCTTCTGTCTTTACCAAGCAGGACGGTTCAGCAGAGATCAGTTCTTTCAATGCAAGGCTATTCTTTTTGTTCCGGTCAAATATCAGAATATTCAATTCATCGCCTCCTTTTACGTTCCCGATGTTTTTTAGTCTAGTGCTCAGGCATTTCACATTATTGTGTGAAATAATTTCAACTTACGATTGCAATTATACGCCTTATGTACGTAAATGTCAATCACTTTTTAACAATATGTGATAGTTTTGCACTCAGGTCGTGAAGCCGGAGTTTTCCTATTCATGACAAATAGTCCTCAACTATTTCCGCCAGATGTACAGGATATACGTCAAGTTCTTCGATCAGATCCCTTAGACGAAGCACTTCATCATAATCCGGCGATATACCGTCCACCCTGCTGTACTCACCCCTTTGCTTTGCAAGCAGGGGATCCCTGTTATACAAATACAGGCCATACAGCTTTGCATACACACCGCTGTCCAGTATCATTACTGATTCTGTAACCTCACATCTGTAGCCTAATGCACCAACCTCGCACACCTTGGCAGTTGAACCATAATTTGACATATAATACAACTCCTTGTATATATTTTGCACAGTATTACAAATTGTAATTTGCGCAAAAAAATATGCTTCCCACAAAAATGAAGTCCGTCTACATCAATAAACAGTTTTTCTGTACGTTCACAGGATCAAACATTACGCAGAACACTCTTTCATATTTATAAAAAGCAATAACGCAGATTGAAAAGAATATTTTTTCATCTCCGCCCGACCTGACAATAATATCACAATCAGCGCCACTAAAACGCTACTATAAACGCTGCTATATTGTACTATATTCCCGACTATGCAGCATGTGCTGACCACAGCAGCTGCACCGGTATCGTAACTATCACAGCTTTGTCAGCTTTGAATCCCACTTCGCTGCCGACAGCCGGAACCAGAGTTCCGGGCTCGCCGGTGTTATGCTCGTGTAAAATTTTTCCGGGAGAAAAAGGCATGTCAAAGCAAGAGCAGCTAAGAAAACCCGGAATTCTGCTGACACCAGCCGGAAAGTGACCCGTTTAATGGTCACGACGGCGGCGCAGAGCCCGGGCTCCCTATTTC
>CACYDC010000152.1 GCA_902773025.1 uncultured Ruminococcus sp. | reverse complement strand
TTTGATTCGGAATAAGCAGCTGAATTGCAGAATAATTTATTATATGAGTTCCCAGCCGAAAAACCATGGACGCGTCCAACAGCGGTGTAAAAGCCTTTTCAATACTGTTCAGAATGATGGTATCTCCAGTGTTTGCAGAGGCGAATGTTGTATCAAATAAGAGTATTTTCTTCATAGTATATTATTTATACTTCATCAATGTCTGACTGAGCAGGAATATTATTCTGCCTTTAAGGACCCGTAATCAAACTCAAACAGAAATAGTATAATAATAATAATATATCGAATGAAATAATAAAGAAAAAAGAAGATAAAAGGTATAGAAAATCACCGTTGATCATGTGGGAAAAAAATAATATTCTTGATGAAGATCTGGCATATGCCGAATCGTGTTCTTTTATTCCGTGGAATGAACTGGAACAGAAAACCGTTTTGATTACCGGCGGAACAGGATTGATCGGAAGAACACTGACCAAAACACTTATCAATCACGGAAAAATACGCGTTCTGCTGCTTGTACGAAACATCCAAAATGCAGAAAAGAAATATTCAGACAGCCCGTCAGGTGGACCGGCTCCGGAATTCATTCAGGGAACTATTGAAGATTTACCGGAAATCAATGAACATATAGATTATATTATCCACTGCGCGGCCCCAACTGCCAGTTCTTTTTTTGTTGAGCATCCGGCAGAAACGATCAAAAGTATTGTCAATGGGACAGAAAACCTGTTGGATCTGGCCCGGCGAAAGAAGAGTAAAGGGATGGTTGTCCTTTCCAGTATGGAAGTTTTCGGTGAAATTCATGATGAAAAGCCAAGGAATGAGTCTGCGGTCGGATATCTGGATCCGCTGAAGCTGAGAAGTTCCTATCCGGAGGCGAAGCGGTTGATAGAAACATTATGCTGCGCCTATGCAGGTGAATACGGAGTTCCGGTCACAACAGCACGGCTGGCTCAAACATTCGGACCCGGTGTTATGAAAAATGATCAGCGTGTTTTTGCCTGGATGACCAATTGCGCATTGAGTGGTGAGGATATTCGATTAAAAACAAGCGGAAGCAAGAAAAATCCATATCTGTATACAATGGATGCGGTTTCTGCGATTCTGCTGCTTCTTTGCAGAGGAGCACGCGGAGAGACATACAATACAGCCAATCCGGCCACATACTGTTCGATCAGGGAAATGGCGGAAATGGTCGCGGAAACAATCGGAGAAGGAAAGATCCGCGTGTATACAAATTGCGGCGGGGATACTTCAGCTTATCGTCCGGAAGGCTGTCTGAATCTTGATGTCAGCAAGCTGGTAAACCTTGGATGGCGTCCGAATTTTGATCTTCCTGAAATGTATCGGCGTCTTGCAGCCGGAATGGAAGATTAGCGCCCGCTTTTCATTCCGGACGCGCTGCAGCAATGATTATCTTAATACAGCTGTTCGTTTTCTGATGCATCCAGCAAAGCACGCATGGTGTAAAAATCATCAGGCGTGGTGATTTTGATGTTTTCGACAGGGCCGTCTACCAGATACAGCGGATAGTTATACCTTGCCATCATGGTACAGCAATCAATAAAGTTATACTCTCCGTCAGCCTGTGCCTGACGATGCGCATCCAAAATATCTTTCAGCCAAAAACTCTGCGGAGCCTTTGCCATACGTGATTTTGAACGGTCCGGGACTTGATCGATCCCGCCGCTGCCATTCACAACAAGGACCGTTTCCTTAACGATACCTGTTGTGATAGCAGATCCATTTTCCCGCACACTGCGGATATTATCCGTAATGGTCTGCGCATTGATCAGCGGGCGTACGCCGTCATGGATCAACACAATGGCAGGATCTCCATCGGCAAGCCCTTCTGCAGCACGTAAACCGTTATAGATGGACATCTGACCGGTTTCCCCGCCGGGGACGATTTTTTTAACCTTCTCAATGCGGTAACGGTACAGTAATTCTTTAAGGTAGTCGATCCATCCGGCTACACAGGCAATCACGATCGCATCAATTTCCGGATGCCGTTCAAAAATTTCCAGCGTATAAATAATGATCGGTTTCTGATGCATCATAAGAAACTGTTTCGGAATATCCCGGGTCCCCATCCGCTGACCGACACCGCCTGCAAAAATTACCGCAATATTCATTTTTCCTCCATCA
>CACYDC010000151.1 GCA_902773025.1 uncultured Ruminococcus sp. | reverse complement strand
TTGACAATACCATATGCCGCTTTCAGAACTCAACGGGAGTATTGTGCCCATTTATGTGGACAAATGCCGTCCTGCCGAGAGCCGAACATGGGTAGTGGTATTGTTGTGTAACAAATCGACGTTTCAAGGGCATGTCCCATACGTCATGAATAATTCAGGATAAATCTATTCTTAATATCTTTCATTGAATTAAGTTTCAGATACTCCTTATAAGGGATATCCGGTTCAATCACGATATCCTGATGTGTCGTCGGCGCTTTTGCCGGTTTCATATATTCTCCGTACTCAGTCCTTAGTCTGGAATCATACCCGTCAGGAATATTTATTTCCATAAACTCAAACGGAACCCTGTGTAAATGTGCAAAACAGCTTCTGTTCCATATATGTTTTTTCTTACCGTAGGAATGAGCAACATATGTAACGCATTTTGTTCGCTTTCGATTATACATTGAGCAGACCGATTCAAAGTGCCTGAACACATTCTTATACCCAACCAGATCCACCAGTGTCTTGCTGACAAACCAGCCCGCTTTTTTTAACGGCGACTTATAATGATCTGAAGTAAAATACACACCTGGATCCGACAGTTTTTTTATCAGCTTTACTCTTCTGCGCCAGATTTCAAAAGCAATCTTATTGTCGGGCACATTGTCCAGAGGAAATATATCAATAAAAATACCGAAATTATAGTTTTTAACGGTATCGGCCATCGTAATTGTCGTCGTAGAAGAATTCCTGAGCTTGGAAAAGCCTCGGGTATTCCGATTGTCAGAATAAGCATTCTGAAGGAAAATCGGATATTTAAACTCCTTAGCGGCAATATCCCTCAGTATATTGTAATCTTTACGGAACATTACAATATCTATATCGTCATCCCAGGGAATAAACCCTTTATGACGCACAGCACCGATAAGCGTTCCCGAATCAGCAAAATATCTCAGATGATGCTTCCTGCAGACCCGATCCAGTTCATAGAGCAAATCCAGCTCGACAGCCCATACCTTCTTCATCTTCTCTGAAATAGTATAATCGCAGCGAACTTCCTCTTTAAAAAAATCTTTCGGTACTAAAATCGATATTTCGGCCATATTTCCCCCATACTTTGACAAATTCAGATATAATAGGCTGTAAAGGAGTGTTTTGTCTTCCGCTGTTCCACAGGAGGCAGTTTCATATAATCACCATAAGTCTTCCTGAGAACAGTATCGTAATCATATGGCACCGTAAATGAATGTCCCTCGAATTCAAGCACTGAATATTCATCTCCTGTGCCTGCAAATGCTTTATATTCCCATATCTTTTCGTAAGTGCAGTACATATATACGGCAAAGTCCCGTTTCCCTCTGCTTGATTTCCTTAATATTTCATCTGATCTTATATATGCTTCAAGGAGCATTCTTCGATATTGTCCTGAACAGAGATACATCAGTTTTTTTCCGGCTCTTTTTATTAGGTTTATTCCGCCTTCTTTATAAACAGCTGTCTTGTAAGACTTTCTTTCGAGTTTTTTGATCCTGTACTTCATATTCAGAACTTTCCGGCATACACTTTCCTCGTCCCCCGCACATGCATCAAGCGGAAAAATATCCATATTCAGACCATACACAAGTCCCGAATTCAGTCTTGGTGGTAGGACCACAGTCTTTTTATTGCAGAATTTCATGAACGGGAACATGAATCTGCTGTTATTAACATGAGATAGAAGTTCCCAATCATCATTGTTGAGCTCATCCGATAACTCAAGAAGTTTGTCATAAGACTCTCTTGGCATCAATATATCAATATCATCATCCCAGGGAATAAATCCTTTGTGACGGACAGCCCCGATCAGCGTTCCGTAAGCCAGATAATATCTCAAGCCATGTCTGTTACAAAAATCCGTCAAATAGAGAAGACCATCCAACTCAATTGATTTAATCGATTTGTCATCAACTTTTTTTCTATGATAACTATTCAACATTACGGGCTTCCCTTTCTAATTTGAAAACAGTGTTCTGAACAGATTGAAAATTACTGTATAAATATTACTTGTCGCAAGCCTTTCTCCATAATCCCTTAAATCAATACGCCCGCTTATAAAATACAATTCAAGACCCGCCCTAAGTACAGCCATAGCCACTATCGAACATAATAGAATTCGTGAAAACTTTCTGACTTCAGACCATTTTCGAATGTAGTAGGAAATAACCGGACCGCTGGATATAACAACGGCAACTTCGAAAATCCAGTACTTTACTGCTCCGGACAAAATCCATATACAGGTAATCGCACAAAAAACCAGTGAGAATATTGATAAATTGTAGTATCTTGAATCTTTACCAGTTTTATTCACGCGGTCAAGATATTGATAATTCAGCAGAATCAGGCATACACTTGCTACAAATACGACAGCCATACAGGCATTAACATATCCGCTTTGCTGCATGGACTGTGCATAATCAGAAGATGTAGCCAATGAGGCATAAGACTTCCAGATGATTCGATTGAGAATCTTTCCGATATTGCCTGAAAAATGAAACGTTCCCAGCCTAGAATATATAACGCTCACAAATGTGGGTATGACCGCAGTCGATATAAGTCCCAGTCTGAAATGACGGTGAAAAAGAATGACCATAAAACGGACCAAAACGACAATAATTCCCGTCATATGTATGAAGCATGGCAATATATATAGCAGAGTCGTTATAATATTTTTTTTCCCCTGAACAGCATCCCGGTATACAGCAAGCTCCAGAAGCGCAAAGCAAAGTATATTCCTGACATTACTTGTTGCAAGATAGATAGGAAGAAGCATTATCTGAATCAGTAACACTTTCCAGAGATTTTCATACCTTGACTCAATAGAATCTGCTGAAATATAAAAAGTAACTCCATATAGACACCCAATCACCAGTGCAGGGAGTATATGCTTATCCTGCGTCTTCGCTATTAGCCAGAATAATAAATTCTTTACGACAAGGCCGTCATTCGCCCAGCTGAACGCCTCTGAAAATGGCACTGTTTTTAACCTTTCCAGAGAATTAAAATATCTCGACAAATCATTCGAATAAGTAGGCTCATAACAATATGCAATAAATGCAAACGTTAGAACTATTAAGGGTAGATAGATGCGGATTTTCGATGGCGCCCTAACTATAATAACAAACGACACAAGAGCCATCAGAGGTGTTGACACCAAAATCATGCACAGACCTAA
>CACYDC010000150.1 GCA_902773025.1 uncultured Ruminococcus sp. | reverse complement strand
GATGGCAATAGCTCATGTCAGGTATTCTACAGCAGGCGGCAGTGTGCGTGAAAACTCACAGCCGCTTGTTATGCGTTATGTAAAGGGGACACTTGCAATAGCGCATAACGGAAATCTTACGAATGCGTATGAAGTGCGTAAGGAGCTTGAACAAAGAGGAGCGATCTTCCAGACAACTATCGACTCTGAAGCGATTGCATATCTAATCGCAAGAGAAAGGATCAAGGCAGGGTCTGTTGAGGCAGCTGTGGAAATGACAATGGCTCAGCTTGAGGGCGCATATTCTCTGCTTGTAATGAGTCCGCAGAAGCTTATCGCTGCAAGAGATCCGCATGGTTTCCGTCCCCTTTGTATGGGCAGACTCGGAAACAGTATTGTTTTTGCTTCCGAAACGTGCGCGCTTGCAGCATGCGGAGCGGAATTTGTGCGAGATGTCGAACCGGGAGAAATAGTAGTCGTGGATGAAGACGGTGTACACTCTATCCGCAGCTGTATTCCCGAGAAGCCGAAAAAATCGCTCTGCGTTTTTGAATATATTTATTTTGCAAGAACAGATTCTGAAATAGACGGAATCAGCGTATATAAATCCCGTAAAGAGGCCGGCAGGATACTTGCAAGAGAATTTCCGGTCGAAGCAGATATCGTGATCGGTGTTCCGGAATCAGGTATAGACGCTGCAATAGGCTACAGCGAGGAATCCGGTATACCATATGAAAAGGGAATAGTCAAAAACGGCTATATAGGAAGGACCTTTATCAAGCCTACTCAGAAGGAACGCGCTAACAGTGTAAAGCTTAAGCTGAATCCGCTGCGCTCAGTGCTTGAAGGAAAAAGAGTTGTAGTAATAGATGATTCGATCGTAAGAGGAACGACCTGTGACAGGATCGTAAAAATGCTTAGAGGGGCCGGGGCAAAAGAGGTCCACCTCAGGATCAGTTCACCGCCGTTTATCTGGCCGTGTTTTTACGGAACAGATATACCTAGCAGAGATGAGCTTATTGCTGTTAAGCATACAATAGACGAAATATGTGAGCTGACAGGTGCTGATTCACTGGGATTTTTCCCGCCCGATAAGCTTGGAGAAATGCTTCTCGGACAGAATACAGGCTTTTGTGATGCGTGCTTCTCCGGCCGTTATCCGACAAAGGTACCGGAAAAAATGCTGTCCGGCAAAGAACGCGGCGGTCTTGATTTTGATAAAAAGCTTCCGCCTAAAACCGGGGAAAGATCTTGTATCGGCAAGGATGAACAGGAATAACTGATAATAAAAAGCAGATCGCTCAAGCTTTCTGCGGAAAGGCATGACTATGAGAGATACATACGAATCACCGCTTTCTTCAAGATATGCGGATAAGGAAATGAAATATATTTTTTCTCCCGACAAAAAATTCAAGACATGGAGAAAGCTATGGATAGCGCTTGCAGAGGCTGAGCATGAGCTTGGTCTGAATATAACTCAGGAACAGATCGATGAGCTTAAGGCGCACGCTGAGGATATAAATTACGATGTTGCGGAGGAAAGAGAAAAGATCGTCCGCCACGATGTAATGTCCCATGTATATGCATACGGTGTGCAGTGTCCGGGAGCAAAGGGAATAATCCATCTCGGCGCAACGTCCTGCTATGTCGGAGATAATACAGATGTCATTATAATGACAGAAGCATTGAAGATCGTTGAGAAAAAGCTTGTAAGCGTGATCCGCCAGCTTTCTGTGTTCGCAGATAAGTATAAAGAGCTTCCGACGCTTGCTTTTACACATTTTCAGCCTGCGCAGCCTACTACAGTCGGAAAAAGAGCAACACTATGGATACAGGATCTTCTGATGGACTTAGAGGATGTCAGATATGTGATCTCCAATATGAAGCTGCTTGGCTGTAAGGGTACAACAGGAACTCAGGCAAGCTTCCTCGAGCTTTTTGACGGTGATCATGAAAAATGCAGAAAAATAGATAAGCTGATCGCAGAAAAGATGGGTTACAGCGAATGCTTTGCGGTGTCCGGTCAGACGTATTCAAGAAAGCTTGACAGCCGTGTGCTGAATGTGCTCGCCGGAATCGCGCAGAGCGCGTCAAAGTTTTCTAACGATATCAGATTGCTTCAGCACCTCAAGGAAATAGAGGAGCCGTTTGAAAAGGGACAGATCGGTTCAAGCGCAATGGCATATAAGCGTAATCCTATGCGTTCGGAAAGAATAACATCACTTTCAAGATATGTAATGATAGATGTTCTTAATCCATATATAACTGCCGCAACACAGTGGTTTGAAAGAACACTTGACGATTCGGCAAATAAGCGTCTGAGTGTTCCGGAGGCATTTCTTGCTGTGGATGCAATCCTTAATCTCTATCTTAATGTCAGTGACGGACTTGTTGTGTATGATAAGGTCATTACAGCGCATCTTATGAATGAGCTTCCGTTCATGATGACTGAAAATATAATGATGGATGCTGTTAAGGCAGGGGGCGACAGACAGGAACTCCATGAAAAGATAAGAGAAGCATCTCAGATCATCAAGAGCAGCGGCGGCAGAAACGATCTTCTCGAAAAGATCGCGGCAGATCCTGCTTTCGGCAAGACAATGGAAGAACTTAACGAAATGTGCCGTCCTGAAAAATATGTGGGCAGAGCTCCGCAGCAGACCGATGATTTCCTTAATGTTACTGTAAAAGAGGCGCTTGCGCCATATGAGAAAATGGAAACAGAAAAGGCCGAAATAAATATCTGATAAAACAATACAATAATACAATAAAAGGGGATTTTGCACCATGATAACAAACAATATGCTTTCACAAACAGCGGCGCACAGTGTGATAAAACAACTCGGATGCTTTTCAGTGGTTGAATATCTGAAGGATCTGTCAGTTAATCCTACATCGGCTCAGACAGCGTTCTTTATGTCTAAAATGGGTGTGAGAAAAAGACAGGTTGTGGCTACCCTTAATAATCAGGGCATAATCCTTCAGTCGGGCGCAATGCAGATCATGGCCGGAAATATTGAAATGAATACAAATGTCAAGGGCGCTGGCGATTTCTTTAAAAAGCTTGTCGGTTCTAAGGTGACAGGGGAAAGCGCTATCAAACCAAGATATTTTGGTACGGGTCAGGTAATATTTGAACCGACATATAAATATATTCTTCTTGAGGACCTTGATAAATGGAACGGCGCTATGACAATAGAGGACGGATTATTCCTTGCTTGCGATGATACGATCGATATGAGAGTTACAGCAAGATCAAATTTCTCATCAGCAGCGCTTGGCGGAGAGGGACTATTCAATTCAACCTTGACAGGCAAAGGTGTGGCAGTACTTGAAAGTCCTGTTCCGGCAGAAGAACTGCTTGTGTTCGACCTGCAGGGCGACACTCTGAAAATAGACGGTAATATGGCAATTGCATGGTCACAGTCATTGCAGTTTACCGTGGAAAAATCCACAAGATCCATTATCGGATCAGCAGCATCCGGCGAAGGCCTTGTTAATGTATACAGAGGAACCGGAAGAGTGCTTGTTGCTCCTGTGGGTTGATGTTAAATAAACCGGAAATATGCGGTTGCAAGGACTGCATATTTCCGATCATCGTTAATGCGTTCGTAGTGCATAATGTGTAATTAAGCTGCGGATGATATATTATTTTGATTATACATTATGCATTATGAATTTATGCAAAAAATAAGAAAGGCAGGCAAAAAAAATGGTAAGAGCAATAGTCGGCGCCAACTGGGGCGACGAGGGTAAAGGTAAAATAACGGATGTTCTTGCGCAGGATTCCGATATGGTCATAAGATTTCAGGGAGGAAGCAACGCAGGTCATACGATCATAAATAATTACGGAAAATTCGCGCTGCATCAGCTTCCGTCAGGTGTATTCAATGATAAGATCGTGAATATTATTGGTAACGGTGTGGCACTCAGCGTGGAAAACCTTGTCAAGGAAATAAATGAGCTTGTACAGCAGGGTGTTCCAAAGCCGAATATTCTTGTTTCTGACAGAGCACAGATCGTAATGCCGTATCATAAGCTGTTCGACTGCTATGAGGAAGAACGTCTGTCATCCCGCAGCTTTGGTTCTACAAAATCGGGTATCGCACCGTTCTATTCCGATAAGTTCTCAAAAATCGGATTTCAGGTAAATGAACTGTTTGATGATGAACAGGGTCTGAGAGATAAGCTTGAAAGAATTCTTGAAGTTAAGAATGCGATCGTGACAAATGTATATCATAAGGAACCGATCAGCGCAGATGAGATGTTTGCTAAGCTTATGGAGTATAAGGCTGCGCTTGAACCGTATGTGGCAAATACGTTTGATATAGTTCATGATGCTGCTGTCAGCGGTAAGGATATTCTCCTTGAGGGTCAGCTCGGCTCTCTTAAGGATACGGATTTCGGTATTTATCCGATGGTAACATCCTCTAATACGATAGCAGGCTATGGAGCAGTTGGCGCAGGCGGTATTCCTCCTTATGCTATCAAGGATATCATTACAGTTGTAAAAGCATATTCAAGCTCCGTTGGCGCAGGCGAATTCGTCAGCGAGATTTTCGGAGATGAAGCAGAGGAACTCAGAAAAAGAGGCGGCGACGGCGGTGAATACGGCGCAACGACAGGCCGTCCGAGAAGAATGGGCTGGCTCGATCTGGTTGCAACACGTTACGGATGTAAGGTACAGGGTGCAACTCAGGTGGCATTTACCGTACTCGATGCGCTCGGATACCTTGACGAAATTCCGGTATGCGTGGCTTATGAGCTTGACGGAGAAAAAATTGATTATTTCCCGTCTACTACAAAGCTTAAAAGATGTAAGCCTGTACTTGAGGTCCTTCCGGGCTGGAAATGCGACATCAGGGGTATAAAAGATTATGCTCAGCTGCCGGAGAATTGCCGCAGATATATTGAGTTTGCCGAAAAGGCAGTAGGTGTGCCGTTCAGAATGATCTCTAACGGACCGAAGCGCGAGGATATTATTTACAGATAAGCCGGAGGTAATGATATGTGTGGTATAGTTGGATATATCGGCTATGAACAGGCAGGACCGTTTCTTCTGGACGGTCTGGAAAAGCTTGAATACAGAGGTTATGACAGTGCTGGTGTATGCCTTAATAACGGCAGTGAGCTTGTTGTAAAGAAAGCTAAGGGCAAGCTTGAGGTGTTGAAAAAAATGACTGAAAACGGAAGTACACTTTCCGGTACGGTCGGAATAGGACATACAAGATGGGCTACTCACGGAGAACCTTCTGATGTAAATGCACATCCTCATCTGAGTGAATCAGGCCGTTTCGCTGTTGTGCATAACGGAATAATTGAGAATTATCAACAGCTTAAGGAATACCTTACAGCAAAGGGAATAGAATTCCGTTCTATGACTGATACAGAGGTTATTGCTCAGCTGATAGAGTATTACTATAAAGGAAACCTTATTGATACGGTCATAAAGGTGCTCGGAAAGCTTGAGGGTTCTTATGCATTGGGGGTTATCAGTAAGGAAAATCCTGATGAGATCATCGCGGTCAGAAAGGAAAGCCCGCTGATAATCGGACTCGGAGAAAATGAAAACTTTATTGCATCTGATGTTACTGCTATCCTTTCAAAAACAAGAACTATATACAGACTTGAAAATAATGAAATTGCGATACTTAATCGTGACGGTGTAAAGATTATCAATACTGATAAGGATGAGGTTATCAAACAAACTGAAACGGTCGAGTGGGATGTAAGTGCGGCAGAAAAGGGCGGCTATGAGCATTTTATGTTCAAGGAAATTATGGAACAGCCTAAGGCTATCAGAGATACGATCTCTCCCAGAATAAACAACGGCAGGGTGATATTGGATGAGATCAAGCTTACCCCTGAGGAAATAAAGCAGTTTAACAGAATCAACATTATTGCCTGCGGAAGCGCTTATCATGTAGGCGTTGTAGCAAAATATATCTTTGAGAAAATGCTCAGGATCCCGGTTGAAGCAGACCTTGCTTCTGAATTCAGATATCGTGATCCGATCATAAATGATAAGGTATTGACTATTGTGATAAGCCAGTCGGGTGAGACCGCTGATACCAAGGAAGCTATGAAAGAGGCTCAGCGCAGAGGGTCACATGTTATCTCAATAGTCAATGTTGTCGGGAGCGCTATAGCTATAGAATCAGATGATGTTATTTATACGTGGGCCGGTCCTGAAACATCTGTGGCAACTACTAAGGCATACAGCACTCAGCTTGCTGTGATCTACCTTATCGCACTTTATTTCGGTGATATCCTCGGTACAATAGTAAGCGATGAATATTCGGCACTTGTAGAGAAGCTTGAACAGCTTCCGGATAAGGTGACTGAGATCCTTGATAATAAAGAGAAGATACAGTATCTCGCTTCAAAATATTTCAACAGTAAGGATATTTTCTTTATCGGACGAAATATCGACTATGCGCTTTCACTTGAGGGTTCACTCAAGCTTAAGGAAATATCATATATACACAGTGAGGCATATGCTGCCGGTGAACTTAAACACGGTACCATTTCTCTTATAGAACAGGGTACACCGGTTATTGCACTTGTTACTCATGAAGAGCTTATAGGTAAGATCGTCAGCAATATTGAGGAAGTAAAAACAAGAGGCGCCGAGGTTATGTGTATTGCCTGTGATGATCATCCGGAAATTGCAAACATTGCTCAGACAGTCTTTATTCCAAAGGTTTGCGATATGCTTTTGCCGTCATTGGCGGTTGTACCGCTTCAGCTTTTTGCATATTATGTTGCTTCGCTTAAGGGCTGCGATATTGATAAACCCAGAAACCTTGCGAAGTCCGTTACTGTAGAGTAACTATTTTGCTTCAGAAAAATGTATCATAATGTAATTTAAAGATATTTCTTCTTATTAAATGAAAAAGGTGAATATATGAATATTAAAAAAGAATCTATCCTTGTTATGGATTTCGGCGGTCAATATACACAGCTGATTGCCAGACGAGTTCGTGAATGTAATGTTTACTGTGAGATCAAGCCTTATAAGATCTCTGCTGAGGAAATAAAAAACAACGGCTATATGGGCATTATTTTTACCGGCGGTCCCAATAGCGCCTATGATGAGAATGGTCCTAAATGTGATCCTAAGCTTTTTGAGCTTGGGATACCTGTGCTCGGTATTTGCTATGGCGCGCAGCTTATGGCTGAAACGCTTGGGGGCAAGGTCATTGGTATTGAAGAAAACAGAGAATACGGTAAAACTGAAGTTGAATTCAATAATTCTTCGTTGCTATTTCATAGTGCGCAGGACAAGAATATCTGTTGGATGAGTCATACTGACCGTATAGAAGTAATCCCGCACGGCTTTAAGGTGACTGCTATGTCAAAGGATTGTCCTGTTGCTGCTATGGAGGATATCACAAGGAATTTCTATGCCGTTCAGTTCCATCCTGAGGTTCAGCATACCGTTGAGGGAATGCTGTATCTGAAAAACTTTCTTTATAATGCTTGCGGTTGTACTGCAGAATGGAAAATGGATTCCTTTGTTGAGGATACTATTCGTGACCTAAGAGAAAAAATCGGCAGTAAAAAAGTTCTTTGTGCACTTTCAGGCGGAGTTGACTCTTCTGTTGCTGCTCTGCTTGTACATAAAGCTGTCGGTAAACAGCTCACATGTATTTTTGTTGATCATGGCCTCCTTAGAAAAGATGAGGGTGATCAGGTTGAATCTGTTTTTAAACAGCAATTTGATATGAACCTTATCAGAGTGGATGCTAAGGATCGTTTCCTTTCTAAGCTTGCGGGTGTTTCTGAGCCGGAAAAGAAAAGAAAAATTATTGGTGAGGAATTTATTCGTGTTTTTGAGGAAGAATCTCAGAAACTCGGTAAGGTGGATTTCCTCTGCCAGGGTACTATCTACCCTGATGTGGTTGAAAGCGGTGTCGGAGAATCTGCTGTTATTAAAAGTCATCATAATGTCGGCGGTCTTCCTGAGGATGTCGGTTTTGAAGGAATAATCGAGCCGCTTCGCGACCTTTTTAAAGATGAGGTCAGAAAAGCCGGACTTGAACTTGGTATTCCCCATTTTCTTGTATTCCGTCAGCCTTTTCCGGGTCCCGGTCTTGCTATCAGAATTATGGGCGATATTACTGATGATAAGCTTGATATTCTTAAGGATGCTGATGCTATTATGCGTGAGGAATTTGCTTTGAATTCCCTCGATCGGGAGGTTGATCAGTATTTCGCTGTTATGACAGGTATTAAAAGCGTCGGCGTTATGGGCGATGGCAGAACGTATGATTATACTATTGCCCTGCGCGCTGTTACTACTAATGACTTCATGACTGCTGATTGGGCCAGAATTCCTTATGATGTCCTTGAGAAAATTTCCAACCGTATTATCAACGAGGTTAAAAATGTTAACAGAGTGGTTTATGATATTACCTCAAAGCCACCTGCTACTATTGAGTGGGAGT
>CACYDC010000149.1 GCA_902773025.1 uncultured Ruminococcus sp. | reverse complement strand
GTACCCAAGTGGCCGAAGGGGCTCCCCTGCTAAGGGAGTAGGCCTGTTAAAGGGCGCCCGGGTTCAAATCCCGGCTTCTCCGCCAACGTCCCGGAAACGCTGTGTTTCCGGGATTTTCTTTCGATTAGGTGTCTCTTTCACCAATAGCATTTTTCAGATCAAGCGGGAGATATGAAAATGAAAGCGTTTCAGTGGCTAAAAAGAAAAAACGTACCAGGAGAATCCTATGACCATGAACAGCTTGAACCGGTCATCCGGTGCAGCATATGCAACGGTGAACAGGTTGCCGGTTTCCGTGACCGTCAGTCCGGACGATTTACAGAAATCATGCTTCTTCGTTCAGAAGATGATCTCAGGATGTTTTGTGAAAAATATGGCATTACAGAAAACATCAAAAGAATTTACTGATCCGGCTGATATCTGTATGTAAGGAGCATTTCTTATGGAATATCACTTCTATGGCTGGAAAAACGCAAGTGTTCCTGCTGTCAGCAGCAAATATCCGGGCATCTTTACCCCGCTCGACCTGTATCGCGCGCTCTCATCTGTCTGGTGCGCTGAAACCTGTGCTCCAAGAATGAGAGCAGACTGGTCCCCCGATAATCCGACACTCGGCCAGTGTTCCATCACAGCATTTCTTGCGCAGGATATTTTTGGCGGCAAAGTATATGGGATCCCATTGAACGACGGCTGTTTTCATTGTTATAATGCAGTCGGAGACTGTGTTTTTGATCTGACCAGCGAGCAGTTTGGCGACTGTCAGCTTAATTATACCAATAATCCTGAACAGTTCAGGAAAGTCCATTTCGCAAAATATGAAAAGCATCAGCGTTATGAAATGCTGAAGAAGCTTTTGACCAGACATCTTTCACGCATTGAAGCAGTTTCATCCATCCCCTTTTCCGCCGAAAAGAAAAGCATTGAATGGGCTGATGCGATACCTGATGAAGATGAGCGGCCTTCACCATATGAGCCGTCCTATCATGACGGCAGTGTCAAAAATGAATGCTGGAATGACCGCGAAGTATATTGAGATATCAAATACTTCATTGTGCTGTTCATGATGAAAAGAATACCATATTTACCAGTTTCGGGAGGCAAATAAATATGAACAAGTTGACAATCATCATTATCGCCGCTGTTTTTCTGGCTGTAATGAACATCATTTCATTCTCTCTGATGGCACATGATAAACGGAGTGCGCAGAAAGGACGCTGGCGCATTTCTGAAAAAACTCTCTTTCTTTCTGCTGCCTTCTTCGGGGGGCTGGGCGGCGTTTTGGGTATGCAGCTATTTCGCCATAAAACACAGCACTGGTATTTTAAAGTCTTCTTTCCTGTCTTCCTGATTATCCAACTCGCGCTGGTCGGATTTGGAGCTTATTGTCTGTTCATGGCCTGATCACAAACGTTCTATCAGCTTCTGTCCATCAGCCTTAAGCCAGTCCTTTGCCAGCTGATAGTCCGGCATCTGTGAAGCAACCAGGGACCAGAATTCCTTTGAATGGTTCATATGACGCAGATGGCACAATTCGTGGATGACCACATAGCGCCTCACAAATTCCGGCGTCAGCGCCAGCAGACAATTGAAATTCAAACGGCCTTTGGAGGAACAGCTCCCCCAACGGCTTTTTTGATTTCTGATTGTAATGCATGCCACTGTAACACCAAGACGATTCGAATACTCCTCCAATAAAGGAATCAGCAGCTTTTTACACTGTTCAGACATATCCTTAAGTTCTTTCAATGAAAACACAGGCTCACGGACAGCTTTTTTCTCTTCAAGTTGCTTTAAGTGGTTATCTATCCAGCGGTTGTGTTTCATAAGAATTGCTTCGATCTCGCTGCCCTTCATTTTCGATGGCACTCTGACTTCTATTTTTCCGTCTTTTCTGACTTTCAGCGAGTAAGTTCTTCTATTGGCGCGAATGATAAGTACTTCGGTTTTTTTCATATTTTTGTTCCTCCTCGCAAAAAATGAATATTATTTTAAACTTTTTATATAATTTATTAATTTTTTGTGTTGATTTTTTAATATTTTTGTAATATATTGTAACAAATCAACACTTTGGAGGAATTGCTATGCCGCGCCTTCGTTGTCTGTGTCTGGCACTGGTTATTGTTTCTCTTTTTTCCTTAATAATTCCTGCATATTCTGCATCTAAGAATTATACAGGTACAATTGTCCGTGACAGAATTATTTTTCGCGCCGGTCCCAGTACAGAATCCGAGTGCCTGATGCGATTCAAAAAGGGTGATAAGGTTGCAGTCAGCAGTATTTCCGGCGATTTCTACCAGGTAACCTTCAACAGGATAAAAGGTTATGTGATGCGGAAATTCGTCAATCTGAGCGATCCGGACCGGAAAGCACTGGAAAAAACTGTTAAGCTCCAGAAAACAGTAAAGCCGACAAAAACACCCGCTCCAAAGAAAACAGCTACTCCCAAAGCAACTCCCAAGCCCAATAAAGCGACTCCAAAGCCAACAAAAGATCCTATGAAGGGAATCACCAAGGTTTCACAGATCAAGGTGCCGGCAACTTCCAAAAAAGGAAACAGCGGAAACAACGTTCTTGCCTTGCAGCAGGCACTCAGGATCAAAAAGTTTTACAAAGGAGATATCAACAGCAAGTTCGACAACCAGACGCTCCAGGCTGTGCTGGCATTTCAAAAAGCGAATAAGCTGAAAGAAACCGGTGAAGCGGATTTTGATACTATCCAGAAGCTCTTTGGACAGAAAGCAGCCAACTTCAAATACAAAACCGAAAAGCTGGACTGGTTTAACGGCGGTTCAAAGGTCATACCTCGCGGTGCTACTTTTACAGTAAAAGATGTACTGACAGGCAAAACCTTTAAATGCAAACATCTTTACGGATCAAATCACATGGATACGGAGCCTTTGAACAGTACGGCAACTGAAACAATCAAAAAGCTTTATGGCGGTAAATGGAGCTGGGCACGCCGCGCAGTGCTGGTTATGTATAAAGGACACGTGTATGCAGGGTCAATGAATGGTATGCCGCATGGAAACTGTAAGATAAAAACCAACCAGTTTGACGGCCATTTCTGCATCCATTTTTCCGGATCAATGACCCATGAGAGCAAAAAAGTTGACAGCGCTCATCAAAATGCGGTGAAACGAGCACTGAGAGCCACCTGGTAATTCAAAAAACTCTTCATCATGATACTACAAGGGCCGTTTTTTCTGTAACGGCCTCTTGTACTTTTTGGGAAATCTGTTATAATAATTGTATCAATCCCGGACAAGATGAAAGGAGAGGTTTAAAATGGGATACCGCGAAGAGTACGAAAAATGGCTGGATATGTTCAAGGATGATGCGACAACAATTTCCGAACTGAAGAGCATTAATAGCGACGAGAAGGAGATAGAAGACCGTTTCTATACAGAGCTTTCCTTTGGTACAGCAGGCATGCGTGGCGTCATCGGCATGGGAATGAATCGCATGAATATCTATAATGTACG
>CACYDC010000148.1 GCA_902773025.1 uncultured Ruminococcus sp. | reverse complement strand
TTCAAAAGGTCATTAATAACAACTGATGTGAGCGTATCCGGCTCTATGTCGTCAATGGTCACAGTATTATCTTCAGGATGCAGATCCTTATACAAAGTCAAAAGATTCTCACGCTGTTCAAACAGTTTTGAAAAAACGCTGTCCTTTGCTTTTTTCTTGACGGTTCTGTTGTCCTGCCTTATATCTTCTGTATTCAATGCCATCAACTCCTGTCAGTTAGTTAAAGCAATTATAGCATATTGACAATGAAATAGCAATAGATTATAATTTTTTTGTAAAACCTTACATTACATAATACAGTAAATACCAAAAACATATTGACAACAAATTTCAGGAGGACTGAGAATGATTGGAGAGCAGATAAAAAAACATCGTATAAAAAAAGGGCTTACTCAAGAGGAACTTGGCAGCAGGGTCAGTGTGACAACACAATCCGTCTCCAAATGGGAAAGAGGCGGTGCGCCGGATGCGGAGCTGCTTCCCAAAATTGCGGATGCGCTTGGAGTTACAGTTGATGCACTTTTTGGAAGAGAATGCCAGGATTCTCTTGAAGACATTTTGACGGACACTATTCTTAAAATGAAAAATGAGGATGGCTTTTCAAAAGTTTTTTCTCTTATCACTGCTGCCTGTCTGGGGTTGTCGGAGCTTGATTCTATAAAGGAAAGTTTTAGTGTAGAAAGTCTTAAAAAATTAAAGTATAATAATGGAAGACATTACTATGCACGTGCAAGTGTGGATGAGGGAACTATTGATGCCAAAATGGATTCTGATTTCCGCTATTTTTTCTTTATGCCAGAGCCGGAAAACGGTTATGCAGAACATTTCGATAATATTGATGAGCTTTCAGAAACATTTTCTTTGTTCGCGGATAAGGATATTTTAAAGATCCTGTTCTATATGTACAGCAGACGGAATACTCCTGTTGCTTTGTCAAAGATATCCTCGAAAACAAAGATTGATATAGATAAGACGGAAGAAATTATGGAACGTCTTTGCAATGCCCGGCTTGCGGTCTGCTCCGTTGTAGAAACAGATAATGGTGATATTAAGGCTTATACATATTTTAATGAAACCGTTGTTATTCCCCTGCTTTGCACTGCTAAGGAAATAAGGGATGATAATTATATAAACTGGGCTATGATGTTTTTTAGAAATAAACCATTGTTTTAACAGATAAACTTAAAATTGATTTTGTGCGATAGTAATTGCTTGAAAAAACAGCGATTTATTTGTAAAATTGAAGTAAGAAATGTACAGGTAAATTCATTGAATAGTGTTAATAGTTTACATTAATAAACAAATAAGAATGGATGGTTATCATTATGGAAAAGAACGAAAAGAAAACAATGGATAATTTTAGCTTGCTTTACCCTGCCGGAAAAGAGCCGTCATATCAGACGCTCAACGATGAAGCCTGCAATGATCTTTCACTTGAATACATATGTGACGCTTTGACTGAAAGTGAATATGAGCAGAATATAATCAAGCGAATGATGATGAAAATAGAGAGTGATCCGGAGGTTATACGCTACCGCTGTGATATATTTGATGATATACTGAAATTTCCGTCACTGCGAAATAAAATAAAGGAGCTTCTTGAACAGCTTGATTATCTTAAGGATCTTGAACGCTCAGCAAAGGACAATACTGCCGCACCCGTCTGGCAGCTTATAAACCGATTACAGGAGCTTGATGCCTATGTCAACTGCATAA
Source organism: uncultured Ruminococcus sp. (assembly GCA_902773025.1). Taxonomy (GTDB): domain Bacteria; phylum Bacillota; class Clostridia; order Oscillospirales; family Acutalibacteraceae; genus UBA1213. Next base: position 1,631 of record CACYDC010000148.1, on the reverse strand, counting down.
CAGGGATCAACGAATCACTTACAGAAAATCCAATAAATTCTGTTGGGCTTAAGAAGATGAAGGACTATGTAAGCTCTGTTTACAATGAAAGCGGTTTTGAACATCTTAACGAAGACATAAAAAGCATGATGGGCGACATAGGTCAGATAAGAAGCGTATCTCTGGGCGTGAATCTTGACTCACATATGCGTCCTGTTGAAGTTGGAATTGTTTCTCTTAATGATGAGAAATTTACCCGTCCGGGTGTTTTACAGCAGTTTCTTGATTTTGCTTCAAAAAACAGTGAAATACACGGCGGCGCATCATTTGACGGAATGACAAAAATACATACTGTCGGTAAAGCCGCCGGTGAAGATCCGCTTATGAACAACCTGAGCAGAGTTGTTTCTGAAATGCTTGGCTCTACTGTAAAACAGCTGAAAAACAAGCTTTCACGATACGTCAATATCAGCGGCTACAGCCTGACAAAGCTTATACCGGAGTTTATATTCTATGTGCGCTGGGCAGAATTCTGCTCCAAAATAATTGACAAGGGTATACCTATGTCAAAGCCTGAAATTCTTGAAGGCGAGAAAAGGGAAATGTCCGCAAAAGAACTTTATAACCTTAAGCTTGCCATACAGATACTTCAGGATAAAAAGATTGATATAATATGCAACGACTTTGACTTTAATAAGGAACACGGCATCTATATTATGACAGGTCCGAACCGAGGCGGTAAAACCACATTTACACAGGCTGTCGGTATAATCTTTCTGCTTGCCCAGCATGGTATATACGTTCCGGCAAGCAGTCTGAGTCTGTCCCCGTGTGATAACATATATACGCATTTCCCGGCTGACGAAAACCAGACGGTGGATTTGGGACGTCTGGGAGAGGAGTCAAAGCGTCTCAGCGAAATATTTTCTATTGCTACAAACAGGAGCATACTTCTGTTCAATGAATCCCTTGCTACAACATCGTTTGCGGAAGGATTGTATATAGCTAAGGATGTTGTAAAGGCTCTGCGTTATCTTGGTGCAAGAACCGTATTCAACACGCATATGCACGAGTTGGCTATGCAGCTGGATCTGATGAATGCTCTTGACGGAGATATAAAGGTTGCCTCCCTTATAACAGGAATACATGAGGGAAAAAGATCGTACAAGGTCTTTATTGCTCCGCCGGAAGGAGTCAGCTATGCAAGAGATATAGCTGAAAAATACGGTGTTACCTTCGATCAGCTTAAGAAGTCAATAGCTCACAGCTAAAAGTTCAGTGCATTAATAGCTCATAGTTCAAAGCATGGCATATCAGAATTTGAAAAGTGGTTAGCGGCTATTTCTATCCACTAACCACTAATCAGTCTATAGCAAGCATTGCACGAATTTCCGATTCGTCCGTCTTGAAAAATTCAGCAATTCAGAGCTAATAAAGATTCGATCTCACTTTCGGGCATTTCAAACATTTCCGACAATTGTTTTATGGTATTGCCTAACTTCATGAGCTTTTTAAGCAGTGTCGCTTCACCTTCTGCTCTGCCTTTCTCCATACCTTTCTCCATACCTTTCTCCATACCTTTCTCCATACCCTCTGCTCTGCCTTCCGCTCTGCCCTCTTCTCTCTCGATTCTTTTTACTGCTATATCATAC
>CACYDC010000147.1 GCA_902773025.1 uncultured Ruminococcus sp. | reverse complement strand
CTCTTCCTGAATTTCATCCTTAAATAATTCTCTTAATGCCTGACACATAAACGGATTCTCCTCTCTTATTTTATTATACACTTCTTTGTTGGCGTTGATACTTATGTTCATCACAGCATCTGCATTCTGCTTATCTATAGGTTCGGTAAACTCGCTTGCCATTCTGATAAAATGCTCAATATCCTCTTTGCCCGCCTTGTTGCTCAGCACTCTCAGACAGGTGTGGAAATCCTTGCTAAGGCTGCTCGTGAGAATGAACTGTGTAGGTATCGCAACAACCCCGGTGATGTAATATACACCCGGATATTTTTCTTCTATACTGCCGCCTTCGCTTTTTATCTTTTTGAACAGTTCTGTCGGCTCTGTATCCCTGACAATAGTAGCCGTAAGCTCTGACAGAGGTACAGCATCGACAGTTGCTCCAAGTCCTTTATACAAATAAGCATAGCCTACTGTCTTGATGTAATCGTCTATCGTCAATCCGTCTTTCGGTGATTTGTACTCGATGATGTTGTATGTTCTGAAAAGCCTGCCGATATCTATATCAATAACGATATCTTTTTGCTTCTTTATCATGAGCAAATCAACCCTGAGCGGTTCTTTGCTGAGCGGAAATTCACTGTTAAAATCAAGCAGCCCTTTGTATTTCAGGAACTCCAACTCCATAGCACCGCAAAATCCCGAATGCCAGGACAGACGTTCTGCTTTATCTGTCATACCGCACCACCTCACTTACACCTCTTTTATTTATTATACTATGCACCATCATTTCAGTCAAAAAGGTTCACGGCTTACCATATAATCAATCAGAATATTTGTATCGATTAAAACCCTCAAAGTCCATACTTCTCCCTTCGATATTCTTCGAGTTCCTTTTTTTCATCAATATCATGCGTACCCGGTCGTCTAAGGCTTTCCAGTCTTTTGAATGCCGAATCCCTTTCTGCTTGTGCTTCATCTTCATTTGGATAAAAGTCCTTAAAAAGGTTCACGAAAGCGACCAGCTGTTCCTCACTAAGATGTTCAAGAATCGAATAAGCCATTTCTCTTGTACTCATAAGCTCGCCCCCTTTTCTACATTATACTATATCCCATAATTTCAGTCAATAAAAATAACAAAAACACTACGAAATTCAAATTTTTAAAAAATAAATTTGAAAGTTATACAGCACGTAGCTCCGAACTGTAATCCTGATTCTCTCCCACTGTCATCCTGAGCACCCCATTGTCATTCCGAGCGCCTCTCTGTCATCCTGAGCGCAGCGAAGGATCTTTTTCACAAAACCAGCTTTATTGTCATTCCGAGCGCAGCGAGGAATCTTTACCACAAAAGCAGCGTAACAGAAAAGATTCTTCGTCGCTGTGCTCCTCAGAATGACAAGTGGGGGAAGTTTTAAAACGACAAAAGAAGAAAAAAGTCTGATATGCTACTGCTTTGAGCTATTGACTCTGAGCTCTGAGCTTATAATAAATAGATGATAAAAAATTGACTTTTACGGTATTATATGTTGTTATTGATGATGGATGAATGTTGTTTTGTGCCGAAAGGATGTGAGCGTATGGAACAGGTGCAGACTACCGTTGACGGACTGAGGGCGATTGAACTGACATACCGTCCTTTGCGTGATATTTCAAGCGGCAGAAGCATATCATACCTTTCACGGACGGTACTCAATACCCCCGGGCTTGGTACTATTATGCCGGAGACGTTCCGCATTGCCGCTGAGGTGTCGAAGAAAAGCAGTGAGCTGTTTCCGCTGGAGCTTACGCAGCTTGTAAGGGCGATACAGACGCTGGGCGAATCCGACCGTGTCTTTAACTGGATATCTCTGGATATTCCGGCAAGCATTATCCAGAGCTACAGCATGACCGCACTTACTGAAAAAACATGCCAGCAGTTTTCTGTCCCGGCAAGCAGTATCTGCTTTGTTCTGCCGCCGCAGCTACTCACGGAAAAAAATGAAGCGGCGGACGAAAATATTACCAGACTTCGCCAGCTTGGTTTTCACCTGATGCTGTCCGGCTTCGGCGAGGGCGGCGCTCAGCTTCTGAGATTATCGGAGCTGTCTGTAGATTATGTCATGCTAAGCCCATATGTTACTCAGCAGATAGGAAAAAATGAAAGAACGGATCAGGCAATCAATTCTATTATCAATTCTATAAACGATCTTGGTTATGAACCTGTCGCTGACGGTGTAAAAAACAGCGCGCACGCTGAGACACTCTACCGGTTTGGCTGTAACTTCTGTGCCGGTCCGCTGTCGGGCGGTTACCAGACACTTGACGAACTTTGCGAATAATACAACGTAAAAAACTGATCGGAGGTCCTGAAATTTGGATAAAAGTTCTGAGGAGATCAAGAAAGAGCTTGATCAGGAAGTCAGAAATACACTTGAACTTCGGCGTACAGCCAAAGAAGCCAAAAGATATAAGCTGCTGATGAGGATTACCGCCCTTATCGCTCTCATACTTATAATGATAGTTGCGGCAGCATACGCTATTTCATACTTTTATTCTAAGTTCGGCAGCTTTACGGTTAAGGTCGATAAGTACGACATGGTGCAGCAGGGTCTTACCCTTTCGGAAACCCCTGATTATAATATATCCCAGTCGGTGCTTAATGCGGATATAGTGTATAATATGACAAATATCAGCGGTGATGACATACCCGTTACCGTTGACCAGATAAACGGCACTCACAACGGCGAAAGCTATATAGCCTATACGTTTTACCTTATAAATGCCGGTGACGACAAGATAACGTATGAGGGCGAAATGGTTATCGAAAATGTCACGAAGGATGTTGACGAGGCTATACGTGTTGCTGTGTACAAAAACGGTGAAAAAAAGGTGTACGGAAAAACAAAATCCAACGGCCGCGGAAAAGAAGGCGACTGCGACGAAACTTTCCTGTCCTCAACCGTTGTAATGAAAACAAAAACAGAAAAGTTTGCAGCAAATTCTAAGGATAAATATACAGTTGTTATCTGGCTTGAAGGAAATGATCCGGACTGCGTTGACAAGATCGTAGGCGGTACTATAAAATTTGGCATGAATTTCCGTATTGTCGAATCAACTTAAAATTAAAGGAGAACTGAGTCATGAAAAAAGCATTTAAAATCATCGGAAACATTATTCTTTGGCTGATCGTCATTTTTGCCCTGTTAATTACGATGCTTGTCTTTTCATCAAGCAGCGGAAACGGCGTATCTAATCTGATGGGATTCATACCACTGACGGTTGAATCACAGTCAATGAGCCCGACCTTCGATGAAGGCGACCTCATTATATCCCGGCAGATAAATGATATAAACGAGCTGAAAGTCGATGACGTTATAACCTTCTGGACAATTATCGACGGCAGAAAAGTAAAAAACACTCACCGTATCGTAAGAATACATCAGGCTGAAAATTCAGTAAGCTTTATTACACGAGGCGACAACAACCCTAT
>CACYDC010000146.1 GCA_902773025.1 uncultured Ruminococcus sp. | reverse complement strand
TCTGTGGCTTTTTACCAAGTGGTCAAATTTTTCAAGATTCTCCGGGAGGAATCCGATATTATCCTTTTTAAGTTCCATTCCCAGAGAAGTCGTAATACGCATAACTATTTTCTCTCCGAATATACTCGGGAGAACTGAAATACGGAAGTCTATATCCTTACCGGCAACGCGGTAATTGATACGGCCATCCTGAGGGATACGTTTTTCCGCGATGTTCATATTTCCTATGAACTTGATACGGGAGGTTACTGATGGAATAAGTTCAGGCGCTGTTTCCATATAAGTCTGAAGCTTACCGTCGATACGGAACCTTATCCTGAGACATTTTTCCATCGGTTCTATATGAATATCGGAGGTCTTTGTAAAAATCGCCTCTTCTATCATATTATTTACGAAACGTATGATCGGCTGATCATTTGCCGATGCATCCTGCTGAGCTGCCTCTTCTGCTTCGATCTGTGCCTTGGACTTTCCTCCGCCCTTAGACTCAAGGAATTCCTTTGCGTCGTCGATTGCCTTCTGGGCCGCATATATTTCACGAAGCTTTCCGGATATCTTTGTAGCCTCACCGATAACCGGTTTGATCTTCATTTTTGTTGCTATAGAGATATCCTTAAGTCCCTGATAGTTAAGCGGGTCAGCTATTGCTACTGTCAGGAATCGTCCCTCTTGTTCTATCGGCACTACCATATTCTTCTGCGCCATATCCTCAGGGATAATTCCTCCCAGTTCCTCCGGGATCGTAACCGTATCAAGATCAATATAGGGGATAAAGAGCTGTTTTTCAAGTGCCTTACAAACCTGTTGTTCAGTAACAATTCCGTCTTCTATAAGAATATCAGCGACACGCTTTTTACTGGTTTTCTGTTTTGACAGCACCTCATCAAGCTGTTCTTCTGTAATATCTCCCGAATTAATTAGGATTTGTCCTATTCTCAAGTTTCCCGCTTTCATATTGTCAGCTCCTGATTTAAGTTAAAATAGATCCAGATACAATTGCGCCAGATATTTAATGAAATCGAAAAGGACAACATACGCTGCTGTTGCTGCCGCAATATATGGTCCAAACGCAAGATAAGATCCAAATCCGACCGTTTTATCATCCGCCGGGGACTCTCCTGCTTCGCTGCCGCTGTTTTCTTCAGATGATTCCGTACCGATCATATCTGTTTCATTTGCGTAGATCGGTTCATCCTCTACTTCAGCATCTGTTTCAGTTTTTGCTGCTTCATTTTCCTGATCCGATGCATTCCCGTATCTGATTTTTGAAATTATTATTATTGCCACGAAAAAAAACGTAGCTGTTACTATTGAGATCAAAAACGCATATATGGTCCCCGGAAAACCTGTCAGTATCCCAACTGCTAAAAACAGCTTTACATCTCCGAATCCCATACCATCACGTTTATAGGCTATCATACCAATAAAGTCGATCAGCATCATTGCGGCGGCGCCGATACCTGCGCCTGCAAGCGGCGACCACCACGCGCAATGAAGAATATTGTATCCTCTTACCAGATCATACACTGACAGCATCAATGCAAATATTCCCAATGCTATTGTAAACTGATCTGGAATTATCTGATACTTGATATCTGCCGCTGCGATCATAAGACACACGAACAGTATCAGCGCAAGCAATGCGAAATATATATCATATCTCTTATTAAACTGTAGCCTGCACAATACAAGACCGAGCGCCATTACTGCAGAGGCAGGTATACCGGTCGGAAAAAAGCTTATACGTTTTCCCGTCAGCAGCTCCTGCGACGGGACCTCGTTATAATCGCACAGCCATTTTGAAGGGATCTTATTTATTACGAGATATCCCAGAGCTGTCAACACGAATCCGAGCGGTACACACATTATTATCCATACCAAACCCATTGGTGTTTGTAAATAATTTAAAGGCTGCATTCGTTTTTCTCCGAATCATTATTTGCTGCTTTTTGATGAGCTTGAAGATGCTGTTTTACTGCTTCCTGATGATGTCTTGTTCTTTGTATTCTTAGAAGCATCGAAGTAATAAAGCTGGATCTCAAGGTTACATACATAAAGCTTGTTTGCTGCCGAAATCGACTGCTGTGATGCTGCGCCTGCGCTTGTTTCTCCGACAGTTTTCTTATCTTCTGAAATTGAAAGCTTACTTATAAAATACGCGCCCTGTGACTTTGTTTCAAAATATCTCAGTGTATCTATAAGCTTCTTTTCGGTTGATGTGAATGCAAAACGAATTGTTGTTACGCAAAGCGGGTCGCCGTTTGCTGATACGCCGCCCTTTGAATCGACCTTACCTTCTGTTACTGAAAGGCTTGACGGGTCGTAATCAAGACTCTTGAGCATTGCACTGATATCATCTACAGTCTTTGATGCATTGATAGTCAGCTGCTGATCCATCTTGCTGCATTCTTCCTTCATATTGTCGATACTCTTTGTTACTGCATCATGACGCTCAAGATAATCCTTATACACGTCTATCTGTGAGGTTGCCGACGCATGATCCTTCTCATACTTGTCTATTTTACCGGAAAACGGAATCTGGATCGCGATAAGAAAGATAATGCACACTACAAGTATACCCGCAAGAACCCACAAAAACTTAGGTATCGTAATTTGCTGTTTTTTATCCATTTTAGTTTACCTCCGTCCTGTTAAATCAGCTTTTCTTGCTTGCTTCACTCGAAGTGGAAGACTTACTTGTTGACTTATCATCCTTCTTCGCTGTGTCAGTCTTAGCATCTTTACCTTCGCTTGCTTTTTCTTCCGCATCCGCAATAGTCTTTTCGCTGACGTTGAGAGTAATAGTTATTCTCGACCTTTCAACAGGATTTGTTCCTCCCTGTTTTGTGTTTTTAACTGTAGACATATTAAATGCGTCGCCCAGTTTGAAGTACTCATCTTCATTTATCTGATCCTTAAACTTTACGAACGAACCCATATTATCGCTGTTAAGTTCTATTTCGGTAGAAATCGTATATTTCTTTGCATCGTAGGTAAAAGCCTCGCATGCGCTTACCTTATCGCGAACCTCTGCAAAGAAGTGTGTTACAACATCTGCTGATTTCAGCGCCGTACTTGGAAGCAGCTCAACATTTTTGACCTTGCTGTCCTTTTCCTTTGTCCAGAACTCTTCTTCCTCGATCAATGTTTTAGCCGATGTATATTTCGGATCGGCAAGCTGTGACTTATCCGTGCTCTCACGCATAGCCAATGCTCCCCACCAGCCGAGTACAGCTATCATCCATATCGCAGCCGCAACGCCTACGCCTGCTGTGATGAACTTTCCGAGCTTTGAGCTGTTCTCTTTGGTCATTGCTGTGAGGATATTTGTTTCACCCATAAGAAGGTTTGCTTCTGCCGGAGGCATTGTAAGCACACCGTTAAGCGTAATAAATGATGTAGTATCATAGCCCTTCTCATTAGCTGAAGCAGCTGCCACTGGCGGCTGTGTTCCGCCGGAGAATATTCTTGTAATACTTTCCTGCGGAGCAGTAAGTCCTACCTGACGGCAGTAGTTTGAAATATTAGGAAGCTTTGCAAGCGCATCCACGAGAACTATCTCATCGATATCAAGACGTTTTGTTGAAATTACCATCCTGAGGTTTCTGAGGATTTCGCCTGCCGCATTATCAAGCATTGTCATTGTCTGCTTTCTTGTGGAAGCAGATTTACACTTATTGCAGACACCAAGGCCTTCCTGACGGATAAGGTCAATAGCGCCCATCTTACTCATACCGAATTCAAGCGAGAACATCTCAGCGATATCCTCAAGAACGCTTGAGAATGACTGCTGGAATACAGGCGCGCCGTTATGTAATACAACAAGTCTTGTAGCAGCAAAGTCCATACTGATTACTGCGATTGCTCTTGTTGCAGAGTTTACATCCGCTTTACATGTATAGAGCATACCTGCTATCGGTGGCACGATCTTTGCAACTCTTATGCCCTCGTTATTGAATGCTGCTCTGATATCGGTAAGCATTGCGGTATTCATTGCGAAAAGCGAAGCGGATATTTCATCACTCTTATTGTTCTTACCATACTGCTGGCCATATTCAAAATTAAGTATAGTATACTTCTCTACTTCCTGATGAAGCACGTTTTCAGCCTCAACTCTTGCAAAAGTCGGGAGAAGCTTTTCCTTAGCCGGAGCGTGCTTATACTCCTTTGTGATAAGCACATCTTCGTCTTCTATACAAATGAACACATCACCAAGCTCCATGCTGACGCTTTCTGCGCAGCGCTTGACAAAAGCAGCAAGTTCCTCTGCCTTTTCGTACGGATGATCCTTAAGTGAATCGTTCAGCTCAAAGATCTGAGGAACATTAAATGTAGTAGGTACATTCGACCTTTTGTTCTTAACGGCAAAACCGCCCTCAGGCTTATCGTACTCTGCGGGAGTAAGAATAAGCAATCCACGGGTGATCTGCAGCACTGTAGCTACTGTTTTCATAAATACACCACACTCTTAAAATATTTTTATCTGGCTTGCGGACTACCCTAAGGCAACGTGACGAAATATTAACCCAGCGGTCGGGATTATGACCGTGGGTTAATTGTACAAACGACCCTAAGTTATAATATCCTTTTTGTTATTTTATCACAAAAATATATAAAATACAATTCTTTTTTTATAAATACTTATATTTTGTGCATATAGTAAAAAACATCGCTTATTTTTTTGTCATATTATACCATTACATTTCTAATATCTGCGTAAATATGTAAATTTTTCTAACAATTGCTTTATTATAATTCGTTTTTTCTTTTGCTTTTTATACATTGTGCACAAAAGCGCTGTAATTATACAGCCTGTTTTTAATAGTCTGCTTTAATACAAAAACCCGCCGGATATCCGGCGGGCAAACATTAAGCTAACCTGTTTATTATGCAAGCTCAGCAAAATATTTAATTGTTCTTACCATCTGGCTTGTGTAGCTGTTCTCATTGTCATACCATGATACAACCTGTACTTCATAGAGATCATCAGCGATCTTGCTTACCATTGTCTGTGTAGCATCGAAGAGTGAGCCGAATCTCATGCCGATTACATCGGATGAAACGATCGGATCTTCGTTGTAGCCGAATGACTCAGAAGCAGCAGCCTTCATTGCAGCATTGATGCCTTCCTTAGTAACATCTGCGCCCTTAACAACAGCTGTAAGGATTGTTGTTGAGCCTGTCGGAACCGGTACACGCTGTGCAGAACCGATGAGCTTACCGTTCAGTTCAGGAATAACAAGGCCGATAGCCTTTGCTGCGCCTGTTGAGTTAGGAACGATATTTGCAGCACCTGCTCTTGCTCTTCTGAGGTCGCCCTTTCTGTGAGGACCGTCAAGGATCATCTGATCGCCTGT
>CACYDC010000145.1 GCA_902773025.1 uncultured Ruminococcus sp. | reverse complement strand
AAGTTTTGACCTTCTTCACTATTTCAACCATGTGTCTTTCTTTAAATGAAGAAGAGCTTCAAATATTTTCATATCATCTACTGTTGTGATTTTTATGTTAGTTTCAGACCCCTTTGAAAAATGAACCGTTTCTCCCAGCATCTGCATTAAAACACATGTTGCAGCAGTCCCTCCTATCCCTCGTTTCTCAGCCTCGTTATGGGCCCAAAGCAGTTTACCAAGAGTATACGTATGTGGTGTTTGAGTTCTGAAGAGCTGTTCGCGAGGAATAGATATATTAGATGATTGTCCATCATCATTTGATCGAAAAACGGCTTCCACACACGGAATAACTGCAACAGAGTCTCCGTATTGAGCAAAAGTTGCCAGACTGTTTGATATGATCTCATCTGAAACATAACACCGATTTCCATCATGAATCATGACAACTGTTTCATCATCAAGTTCATTTCTCAAGCAATCCAAGCCCTTTTTTATTGATTCCTGACCGGTCTCTCCTCCCGGAACGACCCAGCGAAGCTTTGTTATGTTAAACTGTTTTGCATATGCCTTTAATACTTCCATCCAGGAGGATAATGTAACAACAATGATAGCATCAATACCCGGATGACGCTGAAATGCCTCGAGTGTGTGTATAATCAGTGGTTTATTCTCCACATGAATAAACTGTTTCGGAATGTCCTGACCCATCCGGGATCCAGAGCCGGCAGCTGTTAGTAACGCAACATTCATAGTATTGTCATCCTCCCTGTTACACATAAAAAGAAGCCTATCTTTGTTGTTAAGCTTCTCGCGCCAGATTAAGCCTGTAAGAGCAAGGCTATCTCGACAAATTCAGCAACTCTTTTGATAAATTTCCAAATCATTATTAAATTCCTGTCATTCTTGATTATACTTGCTTGCTTAAGTATATTACATCTAACGTTTTATTAAATGTTTCAAGAGTGCATTGCAGTCATTTTTGTAAAATAGAATATTAACAGACATCGTTATAATAATTGCCATAATCAAAATGATTAATCCCAGCATAATCCATTGAACATATGAAGAAACACTAAAGCAATCTAATATAGCTCTTCCAGCCAACTGAATAAAAACAATCGTTGTGATATTAATTACAACACGCTTCAAAAACTGCTTAATACTCATGTACAGAATATGCTTTGACAGATATACCGCATAAAAAATGAAACGATAAAGAGTTGCCGCTACTGTACCAATAACAACGCCAACAAGACCATACCGTATTACGAGAAAAACAGAACTAAATATGTTAATAATACTCTCCCCATAGGCGGCTGCTCTTGTCTCTCTAAATTTTCCTGCCGCAATGATCATATTATGGTAAGGCGCACGGAGGCAGTAGATCAAGCATGCAGTGGCCAACAACATACCAAACAGTGGTTCAATATAGTTGGCGTCGGTTATGCCCATTGTATAAAGGGTAATAAACGGTATTAGAAGCACCATAGTAGTGCCAAATAAGCACACAGCCACAATGGAAACAAGGGTCTCATATATACCGAATGCAAAATTCAACCTATCTTTTTCATTTTTTGCATACATATCGCCAAAAAGCGCTTCTGAGCCGGAAGAAAATGACGTAGTAATATTCTGTATGGCATTGGTCACCATATGATAAACCCCATAAACCGAAACAGCCTTCAGATTTCCGAATACTGTGAGAACCACAACATCCGTATGAGAATGCAAAAAATAAGCAATATGCTGCCCCAGTCCCGTCCACTTATCTTTTAATAACGGCGCTTCAGCTTTTACTTGCACAAATGTAAATTGCCGATTAACAATCAACCATAACATAATCGGTTTTACAACGAATATCACGCTGCTAAACAATTTAACGGTCATCAAATCACATCCTAATTCAATCAGTATTACAACGAGGACCGTATTAATAATCGTACATCCGACATTAAGCAGATTATTAATGTATTGTCTTTGGGCAGCAAAAATAAGTACTACGTTGGATATGCCGATAAAATACTGGGCAAATGTCGACAAACTTATGATAATAACAAGCAGAAAAGATGTTGTCCAGTCAAATGCATCTGTATGAGATATCTGTTTAAAGAAGCAAGCGATAATAATAACATAAACGAAAAAGAAATAACCGATATGACGGAAAAAGCGCTTTATTTCAATCATGATAGCGCTTATCTTCTCTATATCGTTTACTGCCAGGGGACGATACAAAGCAGCCCTGGCAACTCCTGCAATTCCTCCCTCCAGTAAAGCAATATAACCTAAAAATGTTGCAATAGAAGTAACCGCTCCATTTGCTTCTGAACCATACGCCTGAAGTAAATACCGTGGTACAATAAGCCCGCATACGATCGTCAACAGCTGACTCAGTAAAGTTATGAAAATGTTTTTTTTGGCATTGCTTTCTCTGTCATTCTTCATGTTTAATTATTGTTTTATCTTTCCCCATAAACGCAATGCTGTGAGCAATACTGTATCTTTCTTATTGTGGAATAAATCATATATAGTGCTTT